>DASRZP010000057.1 GCA_035686305.1 Thermodesulfovibrionales bacterium
TGAGGCGGAGGACAAGGCCCATGAGTTGCTTCAATCATGACCAGAGCATTGAAAGGATCGTATATGCGGTATTGAATCACCTGAACGAACAGTGGGGGAAAAAGCTCTTAAAGGAATTTACACAAAAAGCTTGACACTACCGATCGCAGAGACGATTTGACAGCAGTTTCTTCAAGTGATATAGTGAGTCAGGATATCATCTCGGAAAGGAGGTAGATGAAATGGCCTGCAAACCCGGGAAGAAGAGCTCAACCTGCGGCACGAAAAAGACTGCGGAAAAGACGAAGAAGAAATAGGCTCGAAGGCCGGAAGTAGTATTTGGCAAGACAGGGAGCGTTGGTTGCCCGAGACGTTCCCCGTTTTGCTATGGGAAGATACAAAGAATCAGAAGGTCAGATAACGGGGATGCCCGAGATATTCGAGATTAACCACGATCCCTTTTCATCACTCTTCTCCCTGATCTGGACAGTCCCGTCCGTAAACACGAGGCGTTGCCCCTTTTTGTATCGCCCCTCAGCCCCGGCATCTCTCGTGACTTCAAGGGTTACCGATGTTATATCAACAAGATATCCCTCGGTACCCATGTATCTCTTCTTTCTTAACGGTACAGGCCTCGCGCTGCCAATAGTCATATCGACTACCTTATATCCTCTCTCCTCAAAAAACTTGACGATTGTCGCCCTGATATCTTGTTCAGGAGGAGGCGCAGCGCACCGAAGGAGTACAAGGATCGTCGTCGCGATCACGAGAAGACGCCATGCCCTCTTCATGCTTCCATTGTATCCCTTTCTTTGCAGTTCGCAAACCCTATCGGGAGGTTCAGGACAGGACTTTCATCTCATCATATCGAATACAATAAAAGGATAACATGCTCCTTGACACTCGCGAGCCATGATATAATTGTGCGAGCTACAGCGGCAATAAAGCCTTCAGGAGATTAGCGAAGCGTTTCAGGTTTGTGCGGATAATGCGGTCATAGTTGAGTTTGACTTATGGGCGGTGCGAGATGATGAATATCAAGAAAATTCTTCTTCCGGTTGATTTTCCGAACCCCTCTTTGCATGTGCTCCATCAGGCTGCGACATTCGCCCACCATTTCTCTTCTGAGATAGTGATGATGCACGTCGTAACCCCGCAGAGCCACATAGCCGGTCTGCCAGCGAATGGCCTCGATCTTGATGGGTGGGATATGCTCGCTGAGATCACTAGAGAGGCCGAGAAGCATCTAGACCGGTCTCTCGGTCCGGAGCTCAGAGATATTACCATCAGGTGCATGTTGGTCAGAGGTGATGCGGCCTATGAAATTGTGCAGACGGCTCAGGAGGAAAAAGCCGATCTGATAATGATGCCTTCTTATGGCCATACGTTCAGTCAGTTTCTACTGGGCTCCGTGACCGCAAAAGTATTGCACGGGACCGAGTGCCCGGTTTGGACCGACGCCCATGTGGAGCAGTCATCGGAGAAGGAGCTTGCGATCCGCAATGTCCTGTGCGCGGTCGACTTGTCTGCTTGTGATCACCAATGTGTGTCGTGGGCCGTCCAAATGGCCGCCGAATTTCATGCCGGTCTCACGCTCGCTTACGTCACCTCGGGGGTGGAAATGTGGGGACCAGGCGGCAACTACGTCAATCCAGAGTTGAAAGACGCACTTGTCGGCAACGCAACCAGGCAAATGGCCAGGCTCCGGGAAGACATGGGCATCAGGGCGGACGTATTCATCGGTAGCGGTGATGTACCCAAAGTGCTGAGGCAAGCTGCGAACCAGACGAAGGCGGACTTGCTGGTTACCGGTTGTCGTCCTTATGGCGGTCACCTGCGGACCCACGGCTACTCAATCATTTGCACGATGCCTATCCCAGTTCTGAGCGTATGAGTATTCATCATTAAGAAGAGGCGAGCTCTGTTGATAACTATTGCTGGATTAGCTTCCGCAGAGATTGACAAATTGAATCTAATACTAAAGGTGCGCTTATGAAAGTCGTTTCGCTGCTTGCGAGTCCGCGTGGGCTCAAGGGTAACACCGCAGCTCTTTTGCAACACGTCATTGATGGCGCTAAGGCGGAAGGAGCGAGATCGGAGATCGTGGTTCTGAAGGGGGACTCAGTGCTTCCATGCCGGGCTTGTGACGCCTGCCACAAGAAGGGTCGCTGCATCCAGAAAGACCATTTCGAGGGAATAAAGGGTAAGATCACCAACGCGGACGGTCTCATCCTTGCCAGTCCGAATTACATCTTCAACGTGAGCGCCCAACTGAAGGCATTCATGGACCGTTGCTGCGGCGTGATCCACTGCATGCAGTTTTGGGGAAAGTACGGGGCCTGTGTGATCACCTCTGGTGGAGGCGGCGACGAACCGGTCGCTGAGTACATGAGCCATTTTCTCATCTCAACAGGCATAGTACCTGTGGGTGGGGTATGGGCGACCATGTCTGCCATGCCGGAGAAAGGCATTACCGATGAAGTGAAGGAAAACGCCTATAACCTTGGCAAGAGGCTTGTTCAGTCGTGGCAAGCCGGAGAGGTGCCTGCCGATGCAGACGACAGAAGGAGCGCTTTCCGAGAGAGGATGCATGCCCTTATCAACTGGCGCAAAGAAGAATGGCCCTTTGAGTATCGCTATTGGCAGGAAAACAGGGGTTTATAAATGGCCTTTTTTATAGTTACTTCGTAAGTACTTAAGATGACGCTGCTGGATGCTATCGGGGCAACCTTCCTCCTGAAAGTGACACAATCCATTCAGATATGAAAAATGTCACTTTCGAGCGGGGACGTCGCACTTTGGTCGGACGGCGTCTATCAGGGCAAGTAGTGAAAACTACGCCTCATATTTGTTCGCTGGCATGGACCGGCATGACCTTCAAGTAGTTCCTTTCTATCCACTCTCAGGCTTGTACAAGGCTAATCGATATCCTTTCGTTCTTGATACGTGCTACAATGGGTTCGTATGATCAGCATCGCCATTCCCGGTGCAGCGCGCATGGACATAGAACATGTTGTGACCGACTTTTCGGGCACCCTCTCCGAGGACGGGGTTCTTCTCCCGGGTGTCAAGGAACGACTCAATTCCCTTGCCGACACAGTTCATCTGCACGTATTGACATCGGACACTTTCGGCAAGGCACGGAAAGAGCTCGAAGGCATTCGCTGCACAGCGCATATTCTTGAAGGAGATGATCACGCCGGGAAGAAGGAGCGATACGTCTTATCTCTCGGTGCGAAAAGAGTGGCCACCCTCGGCAACGGGAATAACGATGCGAGGATGCTTAAGGCTGCCGCTATTGGGATTGCGGTCTGCTTGAAGGAAGGTTGTTCAGTCGAGGCTCTGACTTCCGCAACGATTTTCGTAAAATCTCCTCTTGACGCCCTCGATCTTCTCCTCAACCCTAAGAGACTCATTGCCACCCTAAGAGTATGAGGAGCAACTTATGGGCCCGACTCTTACTTGCAATCGGATGCCGGTCAACGGAGTTTGTGAATTTTCTGAGCCACGTGATTACAGGAAACACTGCGGATCTTCGGCGAGGAAATCGCCATCTCCCTTTGACTGCGAATATCCACAGGCTATCGCCCTGCATCCCCTGCAAACTGCCCATCGCTCACAAGTTCCACACTTGCCTTTGTAGCCGGACCTGTCTCTGAGAGCATTCAGGACAGGAGAAAGTGCCCATACCTCGCGCAGAGAATCCTCCCTCACGTTTCCAATCGGTATGGGGAGTCTTCTGCACGGCGTAATTGTTCCGTCAGGAAGGATGGTGAGTCCCGATAATCCGGCAGCGCAACCGCCACAGGGAACAGAACCTTCATCTCCCTCCACCTCGGCAGACATCTGAGAGGCGACAGGGTCTCCCGTAACGAGGGTGACTCCCTTCGTCTCAGCGGAAAAAATTGTCTCGTAAAGTTCCTGCACCCGCGTCGCATCGAGCATACTCGCCAGCATCTCTCTCCCCCTGCCGGAAGGCACGAGACGGGAAAACCCCAGTTTCTGCACCCCGAGAGAGCAGCAGAGATCGAGCATCTGAAGAAAGGTGTCTGCGTTGACGGCCGAAAGGGTCGTATTAAGCGTCACGACAATACCGGCATCGAGCAAGTGTCGCACTCCCTTGAGGGCTGAAGAGAAACTCCCCTTGCCGCGTATCGAATCATGAACCGCCTCAGGTCCTTCGATGCTTACCTGCACCCCCCTCACTCTGAGTCCTGCAAGCCTTCCCGCACGTTCTCCGTCTACGAGGATGCCGTTGGTGAGGAGATAGAGTTCGAAGCCATTTTTCGCGATCTCTTCAAGGATTTCGAAAATGTCGCCTCTCATGAAGGGTTCACCGCCCGTGACGTTGAAGCTTGAGGAAAACTCCAGACCGTAGCTCTCAGACCACTCCTGAATCATGTCCGCGACCTCTGCGGCAAGATCTCCTATTTGCGGGAGGGACATCTCGCTCGTCTTCTTTCCGGTCTGGTAGCAGTGGCGGCAGTGAAGGTTACATCTCTCGGTAAGATGATATTGAATAAAAAATTCCTGGGAATTCGTCATCGGCATTCGCTGTTCTCCCTCTCTCAAGGGTTATGAAAACTGAAAACATCAAAAGGCAGGATTGCCGGTTCCTTTGACCAAGCATCCTGCCTTATCCTTGCGGACTGTGTCGCTGCACCAGCAACATCAGCTCTTTCAGCTCTTTCACTTGTGGCATACCTTGCGAGGATCCGTCTTCTTTACAGCCTCCCAAAAGGCAGCCTCTTTGACAAGAGCCTTCTTGCTCAGTGTCTTCCTCATCCTCTCTCACCTCCTCTCCGAGGGCGCTTTAGACCCTTCATCCCTCTCCTCAATTAAAGGATAGCATCGAACCCCTCCTATTTCAATTGAGAAAAAATAATCAATCCCATTACATCCATAAATAAGCTTTTCATCACAATGTGTTATGTTCGATATCTCGGTTCAGAAGATGAAGATCACTCCTTCGAAAAGAATTCACTGGTGGCGAATGATACTTCCGGTCTTCGTAATGGCCGCATTAATATTAGGAGGAACGTGGAACAGACGGAGGCGGCTATGAAGAAACAAGGTCCTAGTTGCCTGTTGCCGCACGATAGATGAGGATTACCGGACCTCCTCCTCTCGCTTGAATGACATTTCTGTTGATCGAAAATTCCGAGTTGGGGCTAAAAAATCTCTTCAGGGCGCCAGTCATGGGATAGGCTGCGTTGCTTGTGATTCCGACCCAGCAACTTTCAAGGCAGGTGAGACATCCGGAATTCTCGGCAGCAGATGCCGTTCTGTTCCCCCCGAATTTTATCTGAAACCCTTTGCCCCCCGAGTCGGTGAGAATCTCTTTGAGAGGGAATTCCTTGTTGAGACCAGGCCAGGTAACGGTGACATCAAGAGGGTCGCCTTCAACATATTTCCCTTTGCTGACACTCGTAAGATTGTCACCCGGCCTCATGCCTATTGCCAGGAGTGCATCGTGAAATTCCATCGGGCTGACGTATGCCCTGAAAAGGGCCTTATCCGCAAGTTTGCCGTCCTTGAAGACAACGCCAAAATGCGTTGATGTCTTCAGATTCTCGCTTACTACTGCATAAAGGAGGACGCACCGCTTTTTCGAGTCGATGATGAGGGGACTCTCTTTCGTGGGCAGGCAGTCCGTCTTTTGGGCCGACGTCGTCCGGACGGGGAAGAGAGACAAAAAGAGGTACGCCAGCAAACCAATGCCGATGAAGAACAACAGGATATCGACTCGTCTCAATCGCCGCACGATATGTTCAAAACCTCAGGTGATATCAGTCCGGTGCTGAAACTTCAGCTATCCGCAATGAATGACGCCCCCCTGTCTGTCTCACCAACCCGGTCTACTTCACAGGCCACAGCCTTTACCACAGGATATCCTGATATGGGATCTCTCACATGGGGAGGGATGACCGAGTTTATGTGCGCATAGCGCCAGGGGGCTCGCTGTTGTCGACCTCCACCACCGAAGGGCGCATGGACATTCACTTCTCTATCGGTACCTTATTCTTGCATAGCCCGGGGAAGATCTTAGGGAGGACAGCATCATTGACTCTGCTCATCAATGCCGCTTCATAGGCTTCGACAAACTTACGTTCTTCAACTCTCTTTGCCGCGAACAAGGCCGCACCACCCTGATCGCGCAGGTCCGCGAGACATCGTTCAAAAAGGGAAGTCATATGGACGAAAGAGATTCTATCCTTATCTTCCGTTCTCAAATTCATGAATTTCTGATCCTTTCTCCCTTTCGTGGGGGATGAGGCAACAACCCATCCGCAGGAAGACGGATTTCCCTTTCAGTCACTCCACAGTATATTCTTCACATCCAGACAACCCAGGCATCCTGGATGTTCTTCATGAGCCAGTCCCCTCCCTGAAGCTCGACCCAGTCAAATTTCTCATCGCCCTTCATGCCAAAATATTCTGCACAGGGAGGACAAACACCAAACTTCGCGCCGTTCTTTCTTACCCTTTCCATGATTTCGGCAGCATTTCCAAACTTCTGAAAAATGGGAGAGATGATCTTTTCGGGGTTTCCTTTCTTGCAGAGGTCTGCGCCTTCGACGGTCATCCAGACATGCACGTCCCCCCATCCCTTCTTGAGAATCGTATCCGCCATGAGGAGCGCCCAGATGGCGCGGTTCGGGTTATTGCCACCGTAGGTCACGACGATGATGTACTTCCCTTTTTTCCCTTCCTCCGCTGACGAAGGCGCACTGGCCAGGGCACTGAATCCTGCGATCCCGAGACCACCAACTCCCATGGTCTTCAGAAAATCCCCTCTGGTCATCTTTTTCTCTTCTGCCATCTCTCTTTCTCCTTCCTTTTGTCTGCCTTATTTCACTATCTTCCTTATTGCGGAGAGGACCGTAGCTGCGTTCTTCGACAACGGTGAGCCCTTTCGGGTAATAACGTAAAAATCCCTCGTCATCCTTGAGCATGGGGATGTCGAGCACGCCGACCCTTCTCAACTCAACGGCCTCCCTTGCAGCGAGGTCCGACACCACGGAAATACCGGCGCCTCCTTCGACCGCCTGGATGATTCCTGAGGTGTCACTGATCTCTGCAACAACGTTGAGATCGTCCATCGAGAGGCCCGCATCTTTCAGCGCCTTTTCATAGGCAGCCCTCGTCGCTGACCCAAGTTCTCTGCCGATAAATCTCTGACCCTTCAGGTCATTCATGGTCGCGCCCCTTTTCCCAACAAGAGGATGGCCTTGCGGCGCAATGCAAACAAGGTGATCGTCCTTCACAAGAGCAACAAAATCCACTTCAGGCGAATCATATTTCGTCCCGATGAGGCCTAGCTCGATTTCACCTTTCTTGACCTTCTCAAAGACCTCCATGCTGTCCGATACATCGACCTTCAGTTCAAGATCGGGCAGCTCCTTGATAATCTCTGACAGAAGCCGGGGCACAAGGTATTCCCCAGGGATTGTGCTTGCACCAAGGGTAAATGTCTTTTCCATAACCAATCCATCCTTTCTTTCCGGTCCGTCCAGCCTTCTCTTACACGTTCCTGAAGTCTCCTATCTGATAGGAGTAAGTCTAACCAATTCTTGTCGATGCTACAAATAGTTTTTTTCTATGACATGTTTCTGATGCATAGAAAGGAAGTATTGGACATGACCGAGGGTGAAAAGCCAAAGTAAGTACGTGTATACTATTCTCGATCGTTCACGGGTTAGCTTTCTCATGAATAACCACTGCCCGGTTCGAGCAATCTCTCTGATGAAGGGACCAAGGTCTCTCTTAAGGTAGCGACGAAACAACGATGAACCTCTTTCGAAAGAAAACATTAACCGGTCTCTCTCGCACCTGCGGCTGAGCGGCCAAGATCGGTCCGTCAGATCTGGCGGAAGCGCTGAAGGCCCTCACTCCCTCTCAGGACCCCAATCTCCTCGTTGGGTTTGCCACCTGTGACGACGCGGCAGTCTACCGCCTCTCTGATGAGATTGCGGTCATCAGCACTGTCGATTTCATCACCCCACCTGTTGACGATCCTTACTGGTTCGGACAGATTGCTGCGGCAAATTCTCTCTCCGACGTCTATGCAATGGGAGGAAAACCTCTCACCGCACTCAGCCTCGTCATGTTTCCCTCAAAGATACTCGATAAAGGAGTCCTTAGGGAAATCCTGAGGGGCGGCAATGACAAGGTCATTGAAGCCGGCGCTTCCATGGCCGGCGGACATTCGGTGGATGACAATGAACCGAAGTACGGTTTGGCAGTAACGGGCATTGTCCATCCGAAGAAAATACTGACCAATTGCGCTGCCAGAGCAGGTGATGCCCTGGTCCTCACAAAACCCCTGGGGACAGGCGTCTTGTTTAATGCGTGCAGATCAAAGAAACTCCCTTACAGGGAACTTGAACATATATTGCCCCAGATTGCAGAACTCAATGGGAGGACGCTGGAGGTTGCCTTGCATTTTGACGTCCATTCCTGTACTGATGTAACAGGCTTCGGCATCGTCGGACACTCGTGGGAAATGGCAGCAGGGAGCAGAGTCCAGATTGATTTGTTCTATGGCGATCTGCCGCTCTATCCCCATGCCCTTGAGATGTACCGGAGAGGCGAGACCACAGGGAGCAATAGGGCAAACAGGAAATTTTCTGAAGGGCATCGGGAAATCATGATTCAGCTGCCCCGTGAGAAAGAGGAATTGCTTTTTGACCCCCAGACTTCAGGGGGACTACTCCTCTCTGTTCCGGAATCTCAGTCTGGTGCGCTGATCAATGCCCTGAAAGAGGCTGGGGTCAGGACCGCCGCTAGAATCGGTCTGGTCAAAGACAGCGCCACCCCAGGCATCAGGATCGTCTAATCCAGATTACCGTTCATCTATCTCGTCTTCGGGACCGACTCCGTACCTGCCCCGCCGTTGTTCGCACCATCAGGGTTGAGAAATGATATAATGGTACCGATGCTTGATCTGAGGTTCGTGAGATGGATATCGTACTGAGCGAAACTGAAGTCCGCGTCCTTGGATGTCTCATCGAAAAAGAGATCGCAACCCCCGATTATCATCCCTTGACCCTGAATGCCCTGACGAATGCCTGCAACCAGAAATCGAACAGGAGCCCTGTAGTCTCTTATGAAGAGAAGACCGTGGCGCGGGGACTCGACGGACTCAGGGCAAAGGGGCTGGCGAAACTGGCCTATACCGTCGGAAGCCGCGTCCCGAAGTACAAGCACTCCTTCCTCGACCAGTTTGATGTCAGCCGCAGGGAGATAGCTGTCCTCTGCGAGCTCATGCTCCGGGGACCCCAGACCGCTGGGGAGATCCGCGCCCGTGCCGAAAGGATCTATGAGTTCAGGGACCTTGAAGAGGTTGAAGAGATCCTGCAGGGACTGATGGAACAGGAACGGCCCATGGTGATCAAACTGCCCCGGCAGGCAGGGAGGAAGGAACTGCGCTATATGCACCTCTTTTCCGGAAAACCTCAGATAACAGAAGAGGATCAGGCGATATCCGTTGAACCTGCAACGCTCAGGGTACGCGCCGAAGATGAGAGGATATCACGACTGGAAGACGAAATAGCGGCCCTCCGAAGAGAGCTCGATGCCCTGAGGGAGGACTTTGGAAGGTTCAAGTCCCAGTTCTAGGGATCTCTATCAGGCAAAAGGGAAAGATCCCATGATCCCTAGGTCACCGGCAGTCCCTTCGGCCATTATTGACAACTGCATGTTTCCTTGATAAAAGGAAGGAAAAGACTCCGGTCTCACCTTATATCTGGATCTGGGGAGGTAAGAACCATAGTGCAGAATTGCTGGGAGTTCAAGAGGTGCGGCAGGGAAAAGGAGAATGGTCAGCCCGTGTGCCCTGCTGCGGTCGAGGGCAAGGCACATTCCGTAAACAGGGGGAAGAACGGGGGCAGGATTTGCTGGGCAGTGGCCGGGACACGCTGCGACGGAGAAGTGCAGGGGGAATATGCCCAGAAGCTCATGACATGTCTTGACTGCGACTTCCGAAAGAAAGTGAAAGAGGAAGAAGGACTTCACTTCAAACACATCTACCTGAGAGACTGATCGCGAAGGGCAATTGATCAGGAGAAAAGACCACCTGCCTCCTCCAGCCCTGAGCGGAGGCTGGAGCCGGTGAACCGGCATAAACATCGTTCACATCCTCAGCGGATCACTATGATTGACGTGTAAGCCTGCCTTTGTCAAGAATCGCGCAGCATCGGTTATAATGGATCTCTTGGTATTTCACATTGAACAGCCTGGGAAGGGAATTTTCGGATCATGGACAAACTGGTGATACAGGGGCGCAAAAGGCTTAAAGGCGAGGTTAAGATCAGTGGAGCGAAGAACGCGGCATTGCCCGTTATGGTCGCTTCCCTGCTCGCCTCCGGCGAGAACGTTGTCAACCGGGTCCCGAATCTTGCTGATGTAAAGACAATGGGCAAGCTCCTGGTCAACCTTGGGGCAGGCTTCCGCTACGAACCAGGACGGGCTGTCATCAATACCGAGAAGCTTGTCGGCTACACAGCGCCGTACGATCTCGTGAAGACGATGCGTGCCTCAGTCCTCGTCATCGGCCCCCTCCTCGCCAGGACCGGAATGGCCAAGGTCTCCCTTCCCGGGGGATGCGCCATTGGTGCACGGCCGATCAACCTCCATCTCATGGGTCTGAAGAAGATGGGCGCAGAGATCGACCTTGAAGAAGGGTACGTCATTGCTCGGTGCAAGAGGTTACGGGGCGATGTTATCTACTTTGACATCCCAACCGTCACCGGCACAGAGAACATCATGATGGCGGCATCTCTTGCTGAGGGCACTACCATTCTCGAAAATGCGGCGAAGGAACCAGAAGTCGTCGATCTTGCCAATGCCCTCAGTGCGATGGGCGCAAAGATCAGGGGCGCTGGGGAAAGCATCATAGAGATCAAAGGGGTAAACGGGCTGAGACCGTTGTCCCATACGATCATCCCCGACAGGGTTGAAACAGGCACGTTCATGACGATAGCAGGGATGACGGGTGGTGACCTCCTCATCAAGGATTGCAGACCCGATCACAACGACGCTCTGATCACGAAACTGCGGGAATCGGGGGTCATCATCGAGACGATGGAGAACAATACGGCACTGCGAGCCTTTGGCCCTGACAGACCCTCGGCGAGGGACATAAAGACCATGCCCTACCCTGGTTTCCCGACCGACATGCAGGCCCAGTTCATGACCCTCATGAGCATCTCGAACGGCACGAGTACCATACGGGAAACGATCTTCGAAAACAGGTTTATGCATGTCGCGGAGATCAAGAGGATGGGCGCCGATATCAGCATCGAAGGGGGTATTGCTACGGTAAGGGGAGTAACAAAGCTCAAGGGGGCTGATGTTATGGCCACGGACCTCAGGGCAAGCGCTTCCCTTATTGTCGCAGGCCTCGGAGCAGAGGGGAAGACGACGATCCACAGGCTCTATCATCTCGACAGGGGATACGAAAGAATAGAAGAGAAACTTAGAGCGATTGGGGCTGTTGTGGACCGGCAAAGAGATGTTCTATAAGAAGCGATAAGGTACCCTTCAGGTTCTTCCTGTCCACCACCATATCGATCATTCCGTGATCGAGGAGGAATTCGGCACGCTGAAAGTTTTCAGGGAGCTGCTGCTTGATCGTCTGCTCGATTACCCTCGGTCCGGCAAAGCCTATGAGGCTCTTCGGCTCGGCGATGATAATATCCCCCAGCATGGCAAAGCTTGCCGTAACGCCGCCGAAGGTCGGATCTGAAAGGACCGATATGTAGAGCACTCCTGCGTCCTTGAGCCTTCCTATGGCAGCTGAAGACTTGGCCATCTGCATGAGGGAGTAGATGCCTTCCTGCATCCTCGCACCGCCCGAAGACGCTACGGTAATGAAGGGGGCCCTCCTTTCGATGGCGGTCTCAGCAGCCTTGACGATCTTCTCGCCCACGACAGAACCCATGCTCCCCCCAAGAAAGGAGAAATCCATGACGGCAACCACAGCAGGGTGTTCATTGATTAATGCCTCGCCGGTGATGACGGCCTCATGAAGGCCGCTCCTCCTCTGGTTCTCTCTAATCCTGTCTCTGTAGGGGACGGTGTCCTTGAAATGGAGCGGGTCGCCTGAGGTCATATCGATGTTCATCTCAATAAAGCTCCCCTCGTCAACGATGAGGTTCAGACGTTCTCTTGCACTGATCCTGAAATGGTAATTGCATTTGGGACAGACCTTGAGGTTCTTTTCGATCTCCTTCTTGTAGACAATCTCCTTGCAGTTCTCACACTTGACCCAGAGACCCTCGGGGATCTTCACCTTCTTGTCAATCTTCTGCTCTCTCGTCTTCTTAAACCAGGCCATTCTTCACTCGCCAAGCAGTAGTCAGTCGTCAAAGACTGAGGCACAAGGATAGTTCCCGTTTCATGGAATCGCTTTTCTCAACTCCAAAATAAACCCTTCAGCGCCTTCCGGAGACTCATGAAGCCTCTTCACAATGGCGCTTCCGACGATAACGCCATCGGCATATCCTGAAACGGCCTTTGCCTCGTCGGGCGTCGAAACGCCAAAGCCGATTGCAACGGGTCTGTCCGTGGCCGCCCTTATCTTCCCTATGGATTCCTTTAAAGATTCGTCGAAGGCGAGCCTCGATCCTGTTATCCCTGTCATCGAGACATAATAGACAAAGCCAGTTGATGCCTTTGTCACCTTCGTTATCCTCTCATCGGTCGACGTCGGTGCAAGGAGGAATATTGTCGCGAGGCCTGATCTCTTCGCAATCTTCATGAGCTCATGAGCCTCGTCAGGCGGGAGATCGGGGATGATGACACCGTCGATCCCCGCCTCGCGGGCGTCCCTGACAAATCTCTCATCGCCGTATTTGAAAACTGGGTTATAATATGTCATGAGAGCGATCGGAATCCGGCTCTCCTTTCGCAGGTCACTGACAAGACCGATGACCTTCGTTAAAGTCACCCCTTCCTGCAATGCCCTTTCCGCGGCCCTCTGTATAGTCGGCCCGTCCGCTATGGGATCGGTGAAGGGCACGCCGAGTTCGACAATATCGGCGCCGCACCTCTCGAGCATGAGCACCGTCTCCCTCGTCTTTCCCAGCGAAGGGTCTCCGGCCATGATATAAGGGATAAAGGCCTTCCGGCTCTGCTCCTTCAGACTCCTGAATGTCTTCTCGATCCTGTTCATCCTGTCCCGTCAGTATAGCTGGACGCCCTTGATCCTTGCGACCTGCTGCACGTCCTTGTCGCCGCGACCCGAGAGATTGAGGACAATGATATTTTCAGAAGAGAAATCCCGAACGAGTTTCATGGCGCCGGCAAGGGCGTGGGCCGATTCGAGGGCCGGGATGATCCCTTCGGTCCTGCTCAGCAGTTCAAAGGCCGAGAGTGCCTCATCATCAGTAGCGTAAGTATAACGGACACGGTCAATCTCCCTAAGATAGGCATGCTCAGGTCCGACTGCTGCATAATCGAGGCCTGCGGAGACAGAATGGGTACCGAGGACGTTTCCATCCTTGTCTTGCAGGAGATAGGTTTTTGTTCCCTGAAAGACCCCTAGGGACCCTCCGGCGAACCTCGCAGCATGCTCACCGCTCTCGATGCCTCTGCCGCCCGCCTCGACCCCAACCATCATGATCCTGTCTTCGAGAAACTCGTGAAAGAGTCCCATGGCATTGCTTCCGCCGCCGATGCAGGCAACCAGGCAGTCAGGCAGCCTGCCTTCGGCATCCAGTATCTGTCTCTTTGCCTCTTTGCCGATGACGGACTGGAAGTCTCTGACAATCAGGGGGAAGGGATGGGGGCCGAAGACCGTTCCCAGGACATAATGGGTCGTCCTCACATTCGTGGTCCAGTCCCGCAGGGACTCGTTAATGGCGTCCTTCAACGTCCTTGATCCGACCGGAACCTCCGTGACCTTTGCTCCGAGGAGTTTCATCCGGAACACGTTCAACGACTGACGCTCCATATCGTCTGAGCCCATGTATATCTCGCACTCGAGTCCGACGAGGGCCGCTCCCGTAGCCGTGGCAACGCCGTGCTGGCCGGCGCCTGTTTCGGCAATCAACCGTCTCTTCCCCATGCTCTTAGCGAGCAGTGCCTGACCGATGGCATTGTTGATCTTGTGGGCGCCCGTATGGGCAAGGTCCTCGCGCTTAAGGTAGATCTTCGGGCCCCCAAGTTGTTCCGTAAGTCTCTTGGCAAAATAGAGGGGCGTCGGCCTGCCGATATAGGTCTTCTGGAGATGGAGGAGTTCCTTTCGAAACCCCTGGCCCTTCATCGATTCGAGATAGGCCTTCTCAAGCTCCATGAGGGCAGGCATCAGTGTTTCAGGCACAAAGCACCCTCCGTACTGGCCGAAATAACCCCTCTTGTCGGGCAGTTTCTTGATCGCCTTACTCGTAGTCCTGCTCATATGAAGAGCTATTATACCACAACATCAACGTCCTGATTTTTCAGGCAAATCAGAGAAGATACCGGGAACCTTCCGGTTGGATAAAATCATTTTCTCCACGAAGGCAGGCGTGGTGACAAGTCTCGTATCGCGATTTAATGATCTTTGATCCCCAGTTCCTCTCCTACCTCCCGCAACAACTTCTCCTGGTGCTTCAGGATATTCATGCATGATGCAGAGCCTTCGCAGGCATTCAGGAACTGGCTTAAGGTCTTGTATCTCTCCTTCATCTCTTCCTTGCCTATCACAACCTTGCCGTTAAGCACCGTTTTCCCATCATGGCAGCCCTGGCAGTGTCTCTCCCATGAACTGATGGGACGGGCCTTTGTGCAGCTCGATGTGAGGAGAAGGGAAAAGAGCAAAACGACTGCGGTTCTAGCGGCTGTAGTTCTCATTCGTCTCCCTCTGATCAGTCACCATGATCACCTTCAGTATACCAGATTTCCAAGGTAGTTCTTATGCTATTTCCTGCTACAATATAACAAATAATCTTAGGGAGGATAGTGCGTGAAAAGACTCTTTGAGAAGACGACAATCAACGGTCTGACACTGCCGAATAGATTCATCCGGTCTGCCACATGGGAAGGCATGTGCGAAGAAGACGGACGGCCCACCGCAAAACTTGCTTCCTGCTTCCGTGATCTTGCTGCAGGCGGCGTCGGCCTGATCATTACTGGCTACGCCTTTGTAAGATATGACGGCAAACAGTTGCCCGGAAAAATGGGAATCCATACGGACAATTTTGCCGCTGACATGCGGGCCCTTACCGTGGCTGTCCATGATGAGGGCGGTAAGATATGCATTCAGCTCGTTCATGCGGGTGGACAGACGACATCAAAAACTGCGAGAAGAAGACCTCTTGCTCCTTCTGCTGTGAAGGTTGAACAGTTCCCGGAAGAACCTGAAGCGATGACTCAAAAGGACATTGATGAAATTGTAACTGCCTTTGGTAACGCAGCCCGACGCGCAAAGGACTATGGATTCGATGCAGTCCAGCTCCATGCTGCCCATGGGTATCTCATCAATCAGTTCCTTTCCCCTCTAACCAATCGAAGGACAGATAGTTATGGCGGCTCCGTGGAGAACCGATGCCGTTTTCTTCTGGAAGTTTACCACCGTGTCCGTTCCGAGGCAGGCCCTGATTTCCCTGTTTTCGCCAAATTGAACGGGTCTGACAATCTCGAGGGCGGACTCAATTTAACAGACGCAGTGTATGCATCCCGTCTGCTGGATAGGGAGAAGGTTGACGCCATAGAAGTCAGCGGCGGTACCTCTGCCTCCGGCGAAATGAACCCTGTCAGATTGAACATCAATAACCCCAGTCTGGAGGCCTACAACCTCACACTCGCCAGGGAAGTCAAGAAGGCGGTCAGCTGCCCTATCATGGTGGTAGGAGGTTTCAGATCACTTGAAGTAATCAATAAAGCCCTCATGGAAGATGGAATGGATTATATTTCTCTGGCCCGTCCCTTTATCAGGGAGCCTCAGCTGATCAGACGTTGGCAGGGGGGTGATACTGCCCCGGCCCGCTGTATCTCTTGTAACGGATGTTTTGGGCCAGGAATAAAAGAAGGCGGAATCTATTGTGTCGTTGAAAAAAAAGAACTGTCTCGCCCGCGCCGCCTTCGAAGAGAACATTGTCAGGGATGACCATCGCTGCTTTCCCGTTCTGCTTAAGAAGGGTCTTTATGTGCTGGACAAAGTTCAATTGCTTGTTTAATGTCGTTGCCCAAAAGTCGTCCCGCTCGATGGCACCACCCGGCCTCCTCACATTTGGTCGAGTGGCGAATTCAATGGCGAGTGCTAATGCCCCCGACTCATGGCGGGATGAACGCCTACAGAGAATCCTTGGTCCCTCTCCCCGGTTGGAAACACAAGATTCTCTTTACTCTCAAGACAGAGCGGCTTCCTTTGGATCCATTGAGCGTCTCTCTTCGTCAGGCGCAGGATATCGATGGGAGGCCCCACAAAAGAGGGGTCCTCGGAAATTTCAATTCCCACGAGACCGCGAACAGCCGTAACGGGATCGGCATAGGAAAGGAAAAGCTTGTGCTGCTCCAGATACTTCCTGATTGCCCCGGTCTGGCCCTCGAATATCGCGGTAACAGGCCCCTGACAATCTCCCGGGCAGGCGAAGCGTCCGATCTCAAATGACAGAGAACCCGACGGCGAGATGATCAGCCTGAACGTCCTCACCATGAGTACGAGTTCCCCGTCAGCCAGTCCGCCGACTATGATCGTGTGCGCCGGATGCCCGGCAAATCTTGTCAGGAAAAAAGCCGCATCGTCCTGCCTTGCTTTCTCCACGATCCGGGTAAGGCTTGCTACAAGCACCGTTTCAAGGACCCTCATCTTATCCTCGATCCTGCCATCACCCTTCAGTCCCTCGGCAATGATCTCCTTGAGGTCGAACTCCGGATAGACATCGCCCGGGAATTCGGCCGGACCTATACCGGCAGAACCGGCAGACGCAAAGAAAAGGTTCCCTGCCTGAACAATCTTACATTTCGTAATGCTCCCCGCTCCGCCCGCACCGCTTCCCGGCATCAGCGTTGTTTTGCTGTCAGCGCCTATTACGATTGCGTTGTTCTCCCTCACCACAACGATCGAAGTTGCAGAGGCGATCGATGAACCGAGAGAGAAAAAGATAAGTATGCTCACAAGGAGTCGCATGCGACACCACCTGTTTCATGATAAAAGATATGCCTCACGCCTGTCACCTGGGGTGGCTCCCGATGAAGTATCTGACCGTCAATAGCATGGACAATTGAGCGCGGAAAAAGGAAGACAAAGTCGGATTGAGTAATTTGTCCCTTTGGGTTAAACTGGGAACAATCGGTTTAACAATCGTTTGGAGGTATTACCAGTGGCGATCGTTACCACTTCCCCAAAGGTCAGGTCGTGATTCCGAAGAAGGAGGGCCAAGAGACCGGCATGGCATCGGGAGGAAGGTGCTATAAATGGGCCTGATGAAGAGGCGCTCGCTGATTGCGGCAGGTCTCGTAGTCCTCGCTATTCTTGGGTTCTCTTTCCTCTGGCCGACGGATGAAGGCAGGATCAGGAAGCTCTTCAAGGAGGGTGCTGCGGCCATGGAGGCAAAGAACCTTGAAGGGGTTATGGCAAAGGTTTCGTACCGGTATACCGATGATTACGGTATGACCTATCTCTATCTGAAGGAGATGCTGAAGAGGGAGTTCGGCGCCCTGTCCGATATAAAGGTCGAATATGATGCCGTGAGGATAAAAGTCTCCAATAACAGTGCGGTTGCGGAGGTAGATGTAAGGGTCATAGCCACGTCGGGAAAGGAGACGGGATATATCATCGGTGATATCAGAGAGCCTCTCCGCCTGAGATTCACCCTCGAAAAGGAACGGATGAAGTGGCTTATTGTGAAGAGGGAAGGAAAGCACGGCCACGGATATCTTGCTGAACGAGAGTTGCAGCCTGCGCCTTATTGATATTCATGAGGTTCATTCCCGCTTTGACAGCATTTTCAAGCATCCTCTATACTCTGGAGAGAGGCAAAGCATCATCTGAAGGAGGCCACCGTGTGTGAGATACATGCCTTTGTCCTGAAGGAGGGCACTGAAGAACTCTTTCTCGAGAATGTGAACTCCGCGAAGTCAGAAGGAGGAAAGATCCTTCTCAGAAGCCTCTTTGGCGAAGAGAAGGTCTTTGAGGGGACAATCAGGGAAGTGTCCCTCGTGAAGAACAGAATCATACTCGAGAAAAAGGGATAGGCAGTAGCTTATGAGGATAGACCTTAATGTTAGTCAGGCAGACATGGATCGAAGCCCTGTATAAGCGATGAGATTCCGACAATGAGGCACTTTGAGGACCGCACCGAAAGTGACTTCCCGCGTTGAGCACACAACGGCAGTCGGCAACCATCGAGGGTACCGCAATGCACGGCTTCTCACCATGCCTGCCTTCCCGAACAAGATAGTTTTATACAACTGGAAGACACACCGATGACTGAATGGCGCTTTATTGATTCCGGTCCCTCTACCGCCACCATGAATATGGCGGTAGACGAGGCCCTTGCCCGCTTCGTACGTGAGGGCAAGTCGCCTCCTGTCCTCAGGGTCTATGAATGGACAGGGCCCTCGGTGACCATCGGCTGCTTCCAGAAAATGGACTCCATCAACCTCTCCTATTGCGCAGAGACGGAGATACCCATCGTGAGAAGGGTCACGGGCGGCAGGGCGGTACTCCACGACCAAGAGCTCACCTACAGTTTCTCTGCACCCACGGGGAACGGCCCCTTTGCCGACGGCCTCATAAACAGCTACAAGAAAATCAGCCGTGCTTTCTGCCGCGCGATCTCGATGTTCGGTATCTCTCCTGAGGCCAGGACGGTGAGGATTCCTGAGGCCGGTACCGTGCGAAATCCGCTCTGTTTTCACTCCGCGTCCTTTGCCGAGATAACGATCGAGAACAGGAAGATTGTCGGTTCGGCTCAGAAGCGCTGGAGAGACGGTCTCCTCCAGCAGGGGTCAATCCCCTATTCCTTCGATGAAGAGAAGACGAAGAGGGTATTCGATATCAGGGGCCCCGTGAAGCTCGGTGAAAGGATGACCGGGCTAAAAGAGTTGCTTCCAGGCCTTGACATCGGGAGGTTCAGGGAAGCGGTCAAAGTCTCCTTTCAGGAGGTTTTCCAGACAACCCTTGTTCCCTCGTCTCTTTCTCGGGAGGAGCATCTTCTTGCCCGTGAGCTGGAGAATCTGAGATATCTTTCTCAGGCCTGGAATCTTCAGAGGTAGGAGCACCCTCCGGAATCCCGCCCTCCCCCATTTCGATGGAGGTCTTCACGTAATACCAAAAAATGGTTGCAAGTGTGGCAAGTCCTAGATAGCTCTGCGATATATACATGGTGAACTGAAAGAACATCGCAAAGAGCGGTCCTATCAAGGGAACAGACTTCAAAGGATATCCCATGGAAAAGAGCATGAAACTTACGATGATACAGCCGCCGAAGACGATACAATAGAGATAGAATGCTTGTGGGTGCCTATAGAGATACCGGCATGATGTCTGAACGGACTTGACAGGCCCCGTCCTGTCAAGGGCTATGGCTGCCGTGCCATAGAGGGTCACGGCGAAGGCGCCGAGAATCATGATGAGCCAGACTAGGAAGAGGATCGACGAGAAAAAAATTCCAAGGAAGAGGGCAAGGATAGCCTCTCGCTCCCTCGCAAGAGAAACAATGGCAGCTATCAAGCCGCCAAAGAGACCGAGGACAAAGGCCAGCACAATGAACATCAACCCTATAACCGTTGTAAAGCCGACGAGGGGTATGAAGAGCCGCTTTCCCTCGGCAAAGAATGTCTTCATGCTGAACTCTTCGGCACTGCCCTTTATTGACCGGCTGATGACGCCGATTGACCCGCCAAGAACGAATATTCCGAGCGCCAGAACCGCGAAGAGATAGATGAGGATGCTTGCAAGAACAAGGACCACGAGTCCGAAGTATTTTGACAGGAATTCCGACGGCCGGTGAAAGGAGCCGAGTATGCTGCCGAGGCCGGACAGTTCCTTAAGCAGTTCCGTAAGATCGAGGCCGAAGATGATGAAGGCAATCGCGAGAGGAGGTACGACAAGGATGAAAAATGCCACAAAGCTCACAAACATTGCTCCGATCTGGACCAGGATGAGCTGCCAGTTTCTGTTGATCGTAGCGATTCCGTTCTTGATTGCCTCGGTGAATTTCATACCATCTCCGGAAACTTCTCTCGTCTGTCTTGTTCGACTTCGTCCTCCGGAAACCGAACCGGGTCATGGGTGACGGCAGCCGCACATTCACATGTTCTTCTGCGACTCAGAGCTCGTGAGGGCTTCATCGTGCAACAATAACCAATATTTATTCTAGTCGAAAAACCTCCCCAGGGCAATAGCTATTTTGTATGCCGTGTGGTATATTTTCATATGGTGAAAGACCTCATGCTCCATGGCTCTGTGGGTCCTGTTGATTTCTTCGTCTCTATCGCCGGAGCAAATATCAACAACATCTATTTCTACCGGGAAGAAGAGTCGCAGATCCGTTTTTTTTCGAGGGGCAACGAACTTGCCCTGTCAGAGAATGCCGTTTCCTATAAGGGGACAGGCGGGACCTTCTGTGAGTACATGTTCGGCGTCGAAAAACCCCTCAAGGACCTCGTGAAAAAAGAGGTGCGGAACCGTCTCGTCATGTTCGGAGCTTTCCTTGATCCTTACGAAAATCTCATATTCTCCAATGATGTTGAAGGGTCCGAGTCCTTCCACAGGCTCTTTATCCTCGGCCATGCAGTGAAGAACTATTACTTCTTCGTCTCTTCCGACACCAAGCAGGAAATTCGGACGAGGCAGAAACAGTTGCTCCAGGTCATCGGGAAACTCCTGAAAAGGACCGATCTCCTCATGGAAGACCGTGACGAAGAGTTGCTCCATCAAGTCGTCGCAACCCTGGACGAGCCCGAGGCAACGGTATTCATATTCAAGCTCATCCACCGGGGCAACAGAGACTTTTATGAATCCTTCAGGGCTTCCTACGGACGCGACAGAATGCTGACTGCCGACGATGAGGCCCGCATGTTCCGGATAGCGGCCGGTCACCGTATCGACATTTACCAGCAGGAACGGATGAAGATCGACGTCATGTACCGCCATCCGGACAACAAGGGCATTATTGACGAATACCGTGACATCCTCCTCAGCATGGCGCATAGGGAACAGTACGATCAATCGGAGCTGGCGCGGCTTCATCGGCTCAGGTCCCTGAGCATCAGGAACAGCATACCGGCCATCCTCTTCGATACGCTCGAAGATTTTCTTATCAAGGACAAACACCGTCTGGCGAGCGAAGAACCCGACTACCTCAAGGAGGCACGGGCGATCGTCGAAACCCTTTTTTTTAAGGATTCTTCTCTCAAGAGGCATATCATCAACGAAGATATCGTGAGACTCATCAAGGCAAAGCATCGGGCGTCCCTCGAAAACGATATGGGTTTTGAGAAGATACTTCTTGACACGGGTAAGGCCTGCGATGAGTACACCGTCGAGAGCAACGATTTCAGTATCTTTGAAGAATTCAGCTCGTTGGTCACGTACTTTGACCGATATGACGGGGTGCGTACCTCACTGAGCAGGCTGGCCTTCATGGACAGCATGGAGATCACCGAAGATCTCCTAAGGAGTCTCATCGGCAACAAAAAGATCTTCGATGCCCTTGACGGAGGCGTCTTCAATGAGATCTTTTTCAGGGACCTCCTCTTGAACAAGTATCTCAATACCTCCGGGAAGAAGAGGATAAAGACGCTGTCCCGGGGTATTGACGATGTCATACGGGGAGACGCCTCTCTAAAGGACGTCATTGCTGCAATGCAGAAGGTCGCCGAAGAGGAGAAGCTCTACAAGCAGATACGGAGCGCCCTGAAAGGGAAGATGCGGGACTTCTATTCACCCCTTGACATACGGGAAGGATTGGGGAGGATCCGCAGCGAAATGAAAGCGGAACTCGCGGGAAGCGGTATTTCCGACGACGTTCCCGACGCCCTCTTCGATAGGGTGCTCCTCGATCTCAAGACGGAATCCTATTACCTGAACCATCTCCTCCCCCAGATCATCCAAACGGGCAATTTACACCTCAGGGAAGACTTCTTTGCCAATAGCGGCCTCGACCGCTTCTATGTCGAGAGTCTCGAAAAGGAACATCTTGGCGAACAAGGATTCAACCTCATCCTCGAAGGCAGGGAATTCGCTGATATTGGAGGCGGCGAGCGGATTTGAACCGCTGAATAAAGGTTTTGCAGACCTCTCCCTTGCCACTTGGGTACGCCGCCGTAACCG
>DASRZP010000058.1 GCA_035686305.1 Thermodesulfovibrionales bacterium
TTTCGATTAAATGCGCGAGAATCGCTCAGTTTGGGTCAAAGTTGATCGGGGATGCCTACCGTAAGCAAAAGGAATGAAAATGACCAGAGAGAAGCATGCAGAAAGCATCTTGACACCGGAAGAGAGGGAGCGGCTGATCAACGAGGGTGTCTTGCCGCCTCCGCAGGATGAACCAGACCATCCGGGCTGGCTGTCTATTGGGGAAATTTTGCGGTTATCACATCCTGTCTTTGAAAAGAGCAGGTTCCTTATCGGCTACCACCATTCCAGCAATGTCTACCTGCTTGTGGGTGATTACCTGACCATCGTCGATCCAGGAAATGACTATACCATTTTCGCTGAACTCGAAAAACTCGGTTTCAGCGTTCTGGACATCAAGAAGGTCGTCCTCACGCACGGGCACCGGGATCACTGCATGGGCGTGTTTGAACTCTTGAGATACCCTCCTATCTATGAAAGCAAGAAGGTTGAAATCATAAATCACGAAGGAGGCCCCCGGGAGTTCAGAAAGACGCTCTCAGAGGCCGGTTTTGCCGTGACGGACGTGAAGGACGGCGAGATCCTGGAACTGAGCGGCTTTGAATGGGAAATAATACACACCCCAGGCCATACCATCGACGGCATATGTCTTTATCACGAGCCCACAAAAACCGCCATCACGGGCGACACGGTACTGGCGGATTCTATTGGGGATGTTGATAAAGCCGCGGGTGGCAGGCTGGATCATTACTTGTATGGGCTCAAGCAACTGATGAAGAAAGCGATTGACAATATACTCCCCGGCCACGGGGTGCCAATCGCGGTTAACGGCAGGCGGGCCGTCGAGCTAACTTACGAGGGTGTGATGATGAAAGTTATAGATGTCGATTCGGAATCCAAGACAACCTGGATGGAGGGGGCCAGGCTGCTGGCTGAAAAGGGGCTACTGGAGGAGGCTGTGTTCTGTTGCGACAAAGCGCTGGCCCTGAGGCCGGGAGAATTGTCCGCCATGCAGCTCAAGGCCTTTGCTCTGAACGACATGGGCCGGTGTGAGGACTCCATCGAGATTTTGGATCAGATTCTGGCTCAGCAAGGGGATAATGTTCATGCCCTCACCGCCAAGGGCCATGCCTTGTTGGGGCTCAAACAGTATAACGAAAGCATACAGTACTTCGACGACGCTCTACACATACGCCCGGAGATGCAGGAAGCCCATGTATTCAAGGGGATGGCCCTGTATTTTTTGGGGAGGTATGACGAGGCCATGGAAATAGAGGCATTTAGAACGGAGTTTTTCAAAAGATTCAAGCAAGAGTCTCGCAAAGAGCAGCCACAAAGAAAACAGGAAGTGTAGATCCGCAAAATTAGATGCAACACTACTTTGACGGCAGCATGATGCGATACAGATAGAGGGAGAGAGACAAGTGAAGGCCGACTTTTTGAAGCTACTCGAAGCTACCAAAGCTTTGGTCGTCTATATCGATCACGAGCATGTTTTTGATAAGTCTGCTGACATGGGATGTGGCGGTTTCGATACCTATCAATCAGACGCTTTTCATGATTTGATTGTAGCTACCAAGAAGGCGATAGAGGAAGCCGAAAACGCATTGAAAGCTTCTTAACCCGCAGGACGCGGGCTAGGCACCTTCATGACAGGAGACGGCAAGGTACAGGTTAACTGTGCGCACTGCGGCGCCCTAGTGGATCTCGAGGAAGCAGTTGATTACCAACACCGGCTTATCTACGGCGAGCACTACCATTGCCGAGACTGCGATCCCGCCGGCGTCTGGGATTGCCTGAGTCATGACGTGGATCTTGAAGTACACTGAATTCACATCTCAACTCTCTTCCCCTCTTAGGCATGGCTCGTCAGCAATGCCGGCTACATTCTTTCCATTGTTTCCACCGGCGGATTGGCGTTTGGCCGAATCTTCTTCTCCACCTCTTCCCTCAACGCACTGACATCAATACTCGTCAAGAGTCTGCCTGTATCGACAAACTCGATCTCCGCTGCCTTGCTCGTCACCGTCGTCCGGCCTGAGAGGATGCCGGTTTCCCGGGAATAGATTTCCTGCTTGTGCCAGCCCCTGTCGCCGATGACGATGCTAAAGCAGAAACTACCGTATACGGCTTCCATGACCTTGGCTTCTGTGATCGGTCCATCGGTTATCAGGGCAACGCTTCCTTGTCGCAAATCCTCCGCCACGAACCGATCCTTTTCTAACAAAACCAGGTCCTGGATGACGATCTCTTCCTTCGCCAACCCCCTTCTGGTGCGCCCGGCAACAAAGTCTAATACGGTAAGGTGATTCCTCTTATCCGTACCTGAAAAATGCCTGTAGTCTAGAGCCGCATGGGAGTGAATCCAGCCATTGATAATAACGTCTCTTGGCAGCATCTCTTGGAACTCAGCTATTCTGGCCGAACCAATGGTGGTATAGTCGCGGAGGTTCATATCATTTCTGGGCAATCCAATGTCTATGACACATTCAGGCTGGTCCTTGTCTGCAAGCGTGAATCCATACCACTCGTAACTTTGCTCGAAAATGGTGCCAACCAGCTCACTGATCTTAAATGCCTTGTCCTTGGCATAGGTTGCCATCACTATGTGTTGCGGCAAATTCCCGAAAGCGATTCTAAGCGGCTCCGGTTGCTTCAGCCGTGAGAGGTCTTTAAACCTCATGTCTCCTTTTTTTTCAAACTGCCTGGGGCTCATCATCATTAATCCGGTAGTCTTCGAACTCGATAGTCTTGACATAATGCAGGGTTCGGTCAAGACTGTGATAGCCATTACGCCGCCGCGCATCGTAGCCATAAAGCAAGGCATTGATGCCTTCTTCCAAGATCCTGATGATGTTATCCGCGGTGAACTCATCCGGCGACTTGAAGTCTTTCATACAGATTTCTTGTTTTGCAGTGTAACCTCGCAGAAATGGATGTTTGTAAAGCTCAAGGACCATGGGCCTGAATGGTTTCATGGTGAGAACCGCCACCCTACAGTCAGGAAAAAGGTAACTTCGAGCGTAGTAGTCTTTCAAGATGTATTCTCCCGTCCGCTTGTAAACGAGATAGTCGTCGCCGGAGCCTATCCTGTAGAGGCCGAAGCCGTCAATCTCCACTGCACCCTTCTCAGCTATATACATGAGGGTGCAGAAGTGATTCCTTTGCGCCTCGGTCAGTCTTTCTCTGTCCCGTAACCGTTTCTTCAGGCGCGCTATCTCCTTGTCCACTATCTGCATCTCCAAGGCCTCGTGGAGCCAGCGGCCAAGGACTTCAACGGAGATTGGACCATCGTGAAGTGGTTCTACCTTCGGTTCCAGTCTTTCCAGATCATTCAGTCTTTGCAGCAACGGTTCAGAATCGAGGTACTCGTCGGCCTGTTCACGGAAACTCTGGGGAATATCAATCCTGTCACCGAGGAAGTCGAGGAATTCTTCGTCGCGCAAGCGTTTTCTCACAAACCCCCTGTGTTTTCTGATAAAGTACGGCATCACCTTTAGAAGTAAGGTCATGAGTTTGCTGTCTGGTGATATTCCTTCCAGAGCTCGGGACACGGGAAACTTCCGCAGACACTCCCTTTGCACTTGTCCGTAGTAGTCGTTGTCGATTCTCTCCATTCTGGTCAAGATGGATTGAATACTGACAGATTTTATGAAATATTTGCCAACCACCTCGATCAAACGCTCTGCTGATCCGCCTCGTGTCGGCTCGTATACGATTTCTCTCACGATGTTGGGGTCGCATAGGAGCGGGAGGTACAAAAACCCAGATCTCACTACCAGCTGAAGGTCAGATTGCAACAACCGCAACACTGTCGACTGCTCCTTCGAGCTACTGCCGGATTCCACCTTCTTGGGGTTTGATGGCGCGAATTGGCACGTACAGGTATTTTTCTCCTGCTTCTGTCTGTTCAATCACTGCGTACTCTTGTACTGTACCTTCTATCTCGTGTCCCCTGCACAGCAGCTTTCCACCTTGGAGCTGCCTGGTGATATCCTCCATTATGAGTTGCTCTTCTATGCTCCATTTCTTCTTGCTCAAGGTCCTCTCAAACAGTTTGCGCAGCGTTTTTCCTTCATAGCTCCCCGGTTCATAAATGTCAATCAACCCCTCCGCTGCATGTCCCGGCAGGATTTCGAGAATGAGAGGCAGTATTTCTTGAGACTCTTCAGTTTCCAAGGCTTTCTTTGTCTCAGCATCAGTCATCTTGGCTTTCCTCCCCAATACCAAGTCCGCTGGTTTCCAGTATGGATTCTCTCCAGCGGGTCGACATTTCAATCCAAAATCTCTCGCTGCTGCTCGAGTCATAGAAAATATTCCTCGCTTCCTGACCATCCAAGAGCATCCTATATGCATCTACCATGAAGCCGGCAATAATCTGGTTGGTCATTACCACGGAGGGATCGGGCTGGTATGTGCAGGAGGCCTTTTCTGGCAGGGGGGCCTCAACGGTTCGTTCACTGACAATTTCGTACAATCCCAATAACTCTGCTGGAGTGACTCCATTATCCCGGGGGTTGTAAATCACCGCTTGACCAGCCTCAGCGCTGGTA
>DASRZP010000059.1 GCA_035686305.1 Thermodesulfovibrionales bacterium
GAAATCGGATGAAGGACGATTAAAGGTCTTTGCAGCGATGAGAAACTATATGCTCTATTTTCAGAGCTTCACCTTCAAGCTTCTCAGGTACGACGATTACGATGAATTCAGTTCATTCTTCGAGAGGGCACTGACCTTTGCACCGGAGACAACCCAGGGGGCAAGACTTGCCAGACTCATGGACAAGCTGAAACAGTTCAGGATATTCGTAGACACCTGTATCAGGCAGCTCTCCAACAGGGCGGAACTTCAGGACAGACCCATCGATACGGACCGGATAGAAGTTTGCATCAAGCAGTATTTGCAATAGGGACAGCATAGAAGAGCGCCTGAACCACCCTCGTGCAGTCGGAAGTAAGGCCGATGTTCTTTATCATTCTCTCATTGCGGCTTGTCCAGTACCCCCCTTCATCCCTCCTTCATGAAGGGGGAAAGAGGGAGAGGTAAAGAAGAATTCCCGACGAGCGGGAATGACCAGCTGAATGGCTCTCTTTGTGGACCTGCAATCACGCATTGAACGAAAAGGAGGTTTTTATGGGAAAGATTGTAAAGATCAAGGCTCTGGAGATACTTGACTCAAGGGGAAATCCGACCATCCAGGTCGAGGTCGTCCTCGACAGCTACGCCTCGGGCAAGGCAGCGGTGCCGTCAGGAGCGTCGACAGGCGAGAGGGAGGCTCTCGAATTGAGGGATGGTGAAAAGACTCGATACCACGGGAAGGGTGTTCTTTTTGCTGTGAGGAACATCATGGAAGAGATCGCACCAAACCTTGAGGGCCTTGAATCGACGAACCAGGCTTATATCGACAATCTTATGATAGGACTTGACGGGACCGAGAACAAATCCCGCCTCGGCGCAAATGCCGTTCTCGGTGTCTCTCTCGCAGTATGCCGGGCGTCCGCGATTGAGGCTGACATTCCCCTCTACCGTTACATCGGTGGCTGCAACGCAAGAGAACTGCCCGTGCCGATGATGAACATCCTCAACGGCGGCGTCCATGCAGACAACAATCTTGACATACAGGAGTTCATGATTATGCCGGCGGGACTGCCCGACATGAGATCTGCTGTACGTGCTGGCGCAGAGGTCTTCCAGAGTCTCAAATCTCTCCTGAAGAGAAGCAAACTCAACACCGCTGTCGGTGACGAAGGAGGCTTCGCTCCCAGCCTGAAATCAAATGAAGAGGCGATACGGTTGATCATCCGTGCCATCGAGGAGTCCGGTTACGTGCCGGGGAGGGACATATCGATAGCCCTCGATGTGGCGGCCTCCGAGTTCTTTACCGAAAAGGGATACGCCTTCGAAGGCAAGAACCATTCATCGGACGCCATGATCGCTTACTATGAAAAGCTCATGAACCGTTATCCCATCCTCTCGATCGAGGACGGTCTTTCGGAAAGGGACTGGAAGGGCTGGAAGCGCTTGACGCAGAAACTCGGAAGGGCTGTGCAGCTTGTGGGTGACGACATCTTCGTCACGAATACGAAGATCATCGGGGAAGGGATCAGGCAGAAGATCGCCAACTCCGTCCTCATCAAGCTGAACCAGATAGGCACCCTTACCGAGACACTCGACGCAATCGAGATGTCGAAGAGGGCCGGGTACACAGCAGTCGTCTCCCACCGTTCGGGAGAGACGGAAGATACAACGATAGCAGACCTTGCCGTTGCCTGCAACACCGGTCTCATCAAGACCGGCTCCCTATCGAGGAGTGACAGGGTAGCAAAGTATAACCGCCTCATGGAGATCGAGGACGAGCTGTCGCGTTCCGCATTGTACAAGGGAAAGGATGCATTGTATAATATAGCGAGATGACGAGCCAGAACCTCCTGAGAAGACAGGTCGCATCGGAGATTAGGAAGAGACGTCTCATATTCTCGACCATCATTCTCCTCAGCCTTCTCTATCTCGGCGCCAATTTCTTCTTCGGCAACGTCGGCTTCCTGAAGTATCTCGAACTCCGTGACAAAAAGGTTCACCTCGAAAAAGAACTTCGGGACATCGAGACGAGGAATGAACATCTTCGCTCCGAGGTGAAGATGTTCAACGAAAACCCCTTCTACATCGAGAAACACGCCCGCGAGAATTTCGGCATGGCCAAGCCTGACGAACTGATCTTCAAGTATGACCGCTAGCCCCCTTTACATCGCTTTTCTCTGGCATATGCATCAACCCTATTACAAAGACCCCTTTACAGGAGTTTACCGGCTCCCCTGGGTGAGGCTCCACGGCACCAAGGACTATCTCGACATGGCCGCCATGCTCGGGGACTACCCCGAGATACGCCAGACCTTCAACCTCGTGCCTTCCCTCCTCGAACAGATCTGCGACTATACCGAGAAGAACGCGACGGATCTCTTTCTCGATGCAGCGCGCAGAAGGGCTTCGGACCTTTCTGAACAGGACAGGATCTTCCTCCTTGAGAATTATTACTTCGCCAACTGGGACACCATGATAAAGCCCTTTCCGAGGTTTTATGAACTCCTCGTCAAGAGGGGCCTCACTTTTTCGAAGGCCGATCTCACCAGGACGATACGGTATTTCACAACGAACGATTTCCTCGATCTCCAGGTTCTCTTCAACCTCACATGGATAGATCCCATGTTCAGAGAGGGAGACCCCTTTCTCAGGGAGCTTGTTGCAAAGGGGAGAGACTATACGGAGGAAGAGAAGGATCGCCTGATCGAGAGGCAGATGTCGATCCTGAAAGAGATCATCCCTAAGTACCGGGAGTTGTCTCAACGGGGCCAAATAGAACTATCCACAACCCCCTTCTATCATCCTATCCTTCCCCTCCTCTGGAATACCGACATTGCAAGGGACCCGACACCTGACGTGAGATTGCCGAGAAAGCGCTTTTCTTTCCCCGAGGACGCAAAACAACAGATAAGAATGGCTCTGGACTATTTCGAAAAGATCTTCGACCGCAGACCTTCCGGCATGTGGCCTTCTGAGGGTTCGGTGAGCGAGGACGTGGCAAGGGTGATTCGCGCCGAGGGGATCGAGTGGATCGCCACGGACGAAGATATTCTTGCCCGTTCCCTGAAGGAAGACCTGAGAGGACCCTCGGGGAACCTTCTGAACCCGTCGGTCCTGTATTCTGCCCATGACTTTGCAGGTCTCTCGCTGATCTTCAGAGACCACAGGATATCTGACCTCCTCGGATTTGCCTATGCAGGATGGGACCCGAAGACTGCCGCCGCGGACCTCATAAACAGATTCCTCCAGATCCAGGGTTCTCTTCCGTCAGGGGGACCCCATATCCTTCCGGTGATCCTTGACGGAGAAAATGCCTGGGAGTATTACAAGAATGACGGCAACGACTTCTTCCGGTATCTCTACGAAGGACTTTCAGGGAACGAACGGCTCATAACGACGACGATTTCCGAGTTCCTGAAGAGAGAAAAAAAGAGAAGAAGGCTTGACCATCTCGCAGCCGGTTCCTGGATCTATGCGAACTTCAGTGTCTGGATAGGCCACGAGGAGGATAACACCTCCTGGGATTATCTCACGGAGGCACGGGAGCACCTCGAACAGTTCCGGAAGAGCCACCCCGAAAAAAACCTCGATTCAGCTTGGAAGTCTTTATACGTTGCCGAGGGAAGCGACTGGAACTGGTGGTACGGTGACGACCATTCCACCGATCTTGCCGAGGAATTTGATGAACTTTACAGGGTAAACCTCATGAAGGTCTACCGGGAAACGGGCGGGGACGTGCCTCCGCACCTCTCTGTCCCTGTTCTCAGAGAAGACAGGACCCTGAAGCCGGCGGTCGAAATACGAGGGTTCGTTCATCCAAGGATAGACGGGATCATGACGAGTTACTTTGAATGGTACCAGGGGGCCCACATCGACGTCGGAAAGTCGGGGGGGAGCATGCATATGACCGAAAGCTTCATATCGAGGATCTACTACGGCTTCGATCAGAGTACCCTTTTTGTCCGTGTCGACCCCAAGAAGACCTTTGATGACCTTCCCGAAGGAGCACATCTCTCCATACATATCACACAGCCCTTTCCTTTCAAAGTGACCGTCTCCCTGAGAAACGGTGCGAAGGCCACGCTCTTCAGCAAGAGCGACGGCGAGTGGCGCGCGGTCAAGGCGGTCGAGGGCGTTGCCGTTGATGAGATTCTCGAATGCGCCATTCCCTTTCAGGACATAAAGGCCAAGGAGCGTGATGAGCTGAATCTCTTCCTTTCGATAGAGAGAGAGGGGAAAGAGATCGAACGATGCCCGTGGAGAGGCTATGTCACGGTGACCGTGCCGACTGCCGACTTCGAGGCGATGATGTGGTATTAGTGCCATGATGTTCCTGCGGTCCTGGGAGCTTTAGAACGTCCATACATATTTCTTCGCGAGGAGGCCTCATATGATTCTCGGCGTAAATGTAGACCATGTCGCAACCCTTCGGGAGGCACGTAAGGGAATCGAGCCGGATCCCCTCATGGCGGCGACATTGGCAATCCTGGGAGGCGCCGATGGCATCACCCTCCACCTCAGGGAAGATAGACGGCATATAAAGGACAGAGATCTGAAACTCTTGAGGGAGATGGTGCCTGTTGAGCTCAACCTGGAGATGGCGGCCACTGATGAGATGATAAGCATAGCCCTGTCCACAAAGCCGGATATGGTTACGCTTGTTCCTGAAAAGCGCCAGGAGCTTACGACGGAGGGAGGACTCGATTTGGCGGACCGGAAGACCGCGATATCGGAAGCGATCAAGAAGCTCAGAGACAGCGGCATCCCCGTCAGTCTCTTCATCGATCCCCTGAGCATGGACGTGGATATCTCCGGGAAGATCGGCGCCGACATGGTCGAGCTCCATACCGGGTACTACGCCAATGCGAAGGGAGAAAAGCAGAGGGAAGAGTTCCTTCGGGTGAAGGATGCCGCGAAGATCGCGGAACAAAGCGGTTTGAAAGTCAACGCAGGACACGGTCTCAATTATTCCAATGTTACGGCAATAGCCGGAATCAACGGGATCAGAGGGCTCTATATCGGACACAGCATCGTATCCCGTGCGGTGCTTGTCGGAATGGAACGGGCCGTGAGAGAGATGAAGGGGCTCATGAAAGGTTAAGGTTACTGCCGTAGCCCTGACCTTTTTCTTATGATTCATGGTGTCGGTATAGACATTGTTGAGATAGAGCGGATCCGGAAGGCCGTGGACAGGTGGGGAGAAAAGTTCCTCAGACGTATCTTCACCGACCGGGAGATAGCGTACTGTTATGAGAGGAAGAACCCCTTTCCCTCATTGGCGGTGAGGTTTGCGGCAAAGGAGGCATTCATAAAGGCCTCCGGATCAGAGACCGTTCTCCCCTTGACAGACATTGAAGTCTTCAATAGCGTCAACGGCAGACCCTCCATAAGAGCAAGGGGCAGACTTGAAGGCTTTTTGACGGAACATTCCTTGCGTGAGGTCCATGTGAGTCTCAGTCACGAACGGGAATACGGCATCGCCTTCGTTCTCCTTGAGAAAAGGGACAAGCTCTCAACCGACGAAGGTCCCTGAGCAGAAGCTGTGCTTCCTCCCACCTTTTTGGCCTTCGCACCGGAAAGGTCTCATGGCGTCTCTCAGGACAGATGCACCCATAAGGCCGGCAGCCCCTAGCCTCTCTCAAAATCAGCGGCTCAGCACGAGCGACACCCATATGTCTTCGACGGACTTTTCCCTGCACCGGAGACCGACCTTTTCCATCACAGCCAGTACCTCCTCCTCCTGGCCTGTAAGAATGCCGGAGAGGAGCACAAGGCCGGCTTTGTCGAGGCGAATCGGAATTTCAGGGGCCATCGATTTTATGATCTCGGAGAAGAGATTCGCGGCAATGAAATCGAAGGAGCCTTCGGCTGCCGTTATATCCCCCTCTTTGATAATGATGTTATCGAGGTGGTTATGGGCGATATTTCTGACCGCAGCATCAACGGCCAACGGATCGGTGTCCACGCCGACCACCTCCTGAAATCCGATCTTCGAGGCGCCTATTGCCAGGATGCCCGTGCCTGTACCGACATCGAGGAAGCGACCCCTGGCGCAACTGCAGGCATGCCTTTGGATAAGAAGGAGGCAGTTCTTCGTGGTCTGGTGATGGCCGGTCCCAAAGGCCATGCCCGGGTCAATAATGATGGTTATTCGGTCAGGTCGCTCTTGTTCCCACGGCGGGATGATCGAGAATATGTCACCTGCATCGATGGGCTGGAACTTCTTTTTCCAGGATTCGTTCCAGTCCCTCTCCGAGAGGAAGACATAATCAAAGGTGAAATCAGGGTTCAGGCCGGATTCCTCTAAGACCTTTCTGAAGGAGATGAGTTCGTCCCTGAGTTTTACGATGTCATGGCTATCTTTGAAGTAGGCGAGAATCTTCTCTCCATAATCCGTAATGCCGAGACACCCCATCTCGGACATCCTGTTCACAAGGGCGTCTTTCGATTCTTCAGATACGTTCACAGTGAATTCGTAATAGGCCATCTCTTCTCCCTGCCTGATTCGATATCGACTCAATTATAATCGTTGATACCATTTATGTCTAACATTAGGGCCGGCCGCTCCTCCCGGCGATGCTCCCAGTGCCGCAAAACCGATCATCCGTTCTTCTCATGGCGTGCTGAAAGGAGACAGTCTGATCCATGCTACCTCTGTTGTCTTGTCTTTGGGAGCGAAGAGATTGTACAATTCCTTAGCGGGGCATGCTCCATCGTATGGGGCATTATATGCGATGCCGGAGTCGAAAGGGGAAGATGCAGGTGTTCGGCAGATTCTTTACCTGGGCTGTGGATTCTGAAACAAAGGGAGAGCTCGATCTACTCAAGAAAGTTCTCCTCTTCAAGGGCCTCTCCAAACAAGTCTTGCGAAAACTCCTCGTCGATCTTTACAGGAAAGGATATGAGGCCGGTGAGACTATCTTTTCCGAGGGTGAAAACGGCCAGGCAGTATACATCCTTCTCGACGGCTCCGTGACCATCGTGAAGGCAACACCCTCAGGCAACAAGGTCCTCGCCCGCCTCGGTCCGGGTTCCTATTTCGGCGAACTCGCGCTCATAGACCAGTCTCCGCGATTCGCCACTGCCCTTGCAGAAGAGAAGACTGACCTCCTCATCATGTACAAGTCATATTTTGATGACCTTCTTACCGGCAATAAATCGGTCTCATCGAGGATCCTCCTCAATCTTGTGGAGTCGCTCTCGCGATACATCATGATAAACCGCCGGCTCGAAGGAGAGGGTCTGGCGGAGGAGAAGCCGGCATCCGGAGATTCAGCAAAAGATGCTTCTTAAAAAGTTTCTTACGGATTTAGTGTGGCCGTCACCCCGGCGAAAGCCGGGGTCCAGCGACTTTAGGTTTTTGGATATCTTATGCCGAAAAAGTCGCTGGATTCAGGGTCAAGCCCGGAATGACAAACAAGAAGACTGAACAAATGAACGATTATTCGACACGGTTCCCTGATGAAACCACAATAAAAGGCGAGTTTTGAAGCCCGAGATGCTGCAAGGACCCAAGGGTCTCGAGTAACTGGGAGGACGATGGACCAAAGAAAAGACGTTGATCCGGAAGCATTCTTGGCTGAGGTAAAGAAGCTACACCACGAAATGCCACGGTGGATCATTCTCCTCATCCTTCTCTCCGCCTTTGTTCTCTTTGCCTTTCATGCAGCAACTCTCCTTGTCATCCTTGGTCTGTCAGCGATCATCGCCTATATGCTGAACACGATCATTACCGGGGCTGAATCGCTGGGTATGAAAAGGACCACGGCCGTTGTCCTCTTGTACCTCTGCCTTGCTGGCCTCCTTCTTGGAGCCGAGATGGCGTTCTTTCCCGTACTGGAGCACGAGATACGAAGATTTTATGCCATGATCCCTGAACTGCACGGGCGGCTCCAGGACATCCTCAACCGGACAGCCGATGCTCCCTATAAGTATCCGTTGATCGCAAAGCTCCTGAGAACGATGCTCGGTGAAGCGATGAAGCCTATCCAGGCGCTCACCAAGACCCTCACCTCTTTTGAGATCTTTACGCAGGCGGCGCCGTTCCTCCACGGTATAGTTCTTACGCCCTTCTTCGTCTTCTTCCTACTGAAGGACTGGCCGGGAATCGTGAGGCGCATCATGGACCGCATTCCCTGTCGCTCTGTCGAAACGACAGTATCGTTAATCTGCGAGATCAATATCCTCGTCGGAAACTACTCGAGGGGACTTGCAGTGGACTGCATCTCGGTGGGAATTATAGCTACTTTTGGGTTGTGGCTGCTTGGAATAAACTATCCGATTCTCCTCGGTATCCTCAGCGGGGCAGCAAACGTGATTCCCTATTTCGGTCCTGTCATGGCCTGCGGTATATCCTGCCTCTTCGCCTTGCTTCAGTTCGAAAACATAAATGCCGTAGTTAATGTCATTCTTCTCTATCTCGTGATCAGAGTCCTCGACGATCTTGTTATCCAACCCTTTATCGTGGGCAAGAGCGTGGAACTCCATCCCATGCTCCTTGTCATAACGATTATCGCAGGAGAAAAACTCCTCGGGATCCTCGGGATGATCCTTGCCGTCCCGGCTGTCACGATGACTCAAAAGGTCCTGACCATCCTCATTGAAAACAGGAGCACGACAACCGCAAAGCGAATATTAAAGCGTACCGAAGGCCAGGCTATTCCGCTCTGACATCCATATCATTCAGACACCTTCCGGTTGCATAGAACGAGAACCTGTCTCAAAATGACTTGTCCAATAAGAGCCTTCACCCCCGCGAAGGCGGGGGTCCACTCAATGGCGCAGGATTCCCGCCTTCGCGGGAATGACGAGAAGAGACCCCACCGGTGAATGATTCGATTTCGAGACAGGTTCTAGCCTGTTCGGAAGGCAGGCTTGGTGAGAAGCCTTGTATCGCGACACCTTTGATGGTTGCCAACTGCCGCTGTTTGCTCAATGCGGGAAGGCGCTTTCGGTAGTCCTCGAAGTCCTCACTGCCGGAATCTCATCGCATGTGCAAGGCTTCGAACCTGAGACTGCCTGACAGTTGTTGCAACACGGATGGTAGACTTTGAGGACCAGTGTTCATTAAGGTGATTGATATACGTTAGACATTGAACCTGAAGTTGATGATATCCCCGTCCCTCACTTCGTAGGTCTTTCCTTCGAGTCTCAAGAGGCCCCTCTCCCGGGCGGCAGCCATGCTTCCTGACGAGAGAAAATCATCGTAGTGAACGACCTCGGCCCTGATGAACCCCCTTTCGATATCGGAGTGAATCTTCCCAGCCGCCCGCTGGGCGTTCGTTCCTCTCGTCACGGTCCACGCCCTCACTTCGTCCTCACCCGTCGTGAGGAAGGAAATAAGACCCAGGAGGTCATAGCTTATGTGGATAAGTTTATTGAGCGCAGGTTCCTCTATTCCCAGGTCGTCCAGAAAGGCCCTCGCCTCTCCAGCAGACAACTGTGCGATCTCCATTTCGATCCTGCCGCAGAGACTCACGACCTTCGTGGTTTTGGTGAGACCCTTTTTCTCAAAGTAATCTTCAGAATCCTTCTGGAGTTTCGATGCCTCGTTGCTGTTCAGCGCACTCTCCCCGATATTCAGGACGACGACCTCGCGTTTTGTCGAGAAAAACTGGAGGGGCTTCATGATCTTCTGCTCCTCTTCATCGAAGCTTACGTTCCTCAGGGGCATCTCCTTCTCGAGGACCTCCCTGCACTTCATGAGGAGCTTCTTCTCGGCCTCATTCGGTTTCTTGCCCCTCTTTGCCCCCTCCTCCATCCTCTGTAGTCTCTTCTCAACGAATTCGAGGTCCCCGAATATGAGTTCGAGCTCGAGGGTCTCGATGTCACGCCGGACGTTAATCTCGTTCAGTGGGTGGAGGACCGACTCGTCCTCGAAGGCCCGCACCACATGAACAACGGCATCGACATCCTTGATAAGATCAAAGACCCTACGGTTCTGTTCAACGTCGCCCTTTGTGAGGCCGATGTAATCGACATACTCAACAGTCGCAAAGGTCGTCTTCCTCGGCTTGTAGATCTCTGCAAGTCTGGTGACCCGCGGATCGGGTACCTTCACAACGCCCATGTTCGGATCGCCGCTCACCGTGGGATAAATGGTGGTCTCGATGTTCTGTCCCGTGAGGGCGTTAAAAACCGTTGTCTTTCCCGAATTCGATAGTCCTATGATCGCTAATTTCACATCTGCCTTCTTCCTTCGAGGGCCTTGCTCAGCGTCACCTCATCGGCAAATTCGATGTCGCTGCCCATGGGAAGACCATAGGCGATTCTCGTAACCTTCACCGGATAAGTACTGAGGACCTCTTTCAGGTACTGTGCCGTTATCTCGCCTTTGGTGTTTGGGTTTGTTGCGATAATCACCTCGGTGATCGTGCCCGGGCCGACCCTGCTTATGAGTTCATTGATCTTCAGCTTATCCGGCGTTATGCCGTCAATGGGAGAGATGGAACCGAGGAGGACATGGTAAAGGCCGTGGTAAAACCTTGATCTCTCGATGACAAGGATGTTGCTCGGCTCTTCCACCACGCAAATCTTCGTATGGTCCCGGCGCTCATCCCTGCATATCTCGCAGAGGTCGGCATCGGTGATGTTGAAACATTGGGAACAGAACCTCGCCTTTTCCTTGACCTCATCGATCGCCCTCGCAATGCCCTTCGCCTCCTCAACGGGCATGGTAAGGAGAAAGAAGGCGAGTCTTTGGGCTGTCTTTCTTCCGATGCCGGGAAGGCGCGTGAGTTCGTTGATGAGGTTCTCGATGATGCCCTGCGTCATCCAAACATGTTCCCGAGACCGCCGAGGCCGGGAAGCTGTAAGCCGCCGGTGAGCTTGCTCATCTCCTCGCTCACCATCTGCTGGGCCCTTCTCAGCGCCTCATTTGAAGCGGCGAGAATAAGGTCCTGGAGCATCTCGACATCATCAGGGTTAACCACGTCTTTCTCGATCTTTATCGACACCAGTTCATTCGCGCCATTCGCCATCACCGTGACCATGCCGCCGCCTGCGCTTGCCTCAACGGTCTTCTTCTTTGCCTCTTCCTGGAGCTTCTGCATCTGCGTCTGAAGCTTCTGGGCCTCACGCATAATATCACCAAGCATCTTCTTAGACATCTCTCCCTCCGTTCTCTGAATGTTCTGTCGGTCGTATATGAACAATCCTGCCGTCAAACAATGCCAGCGCTTCCTTTACGATAGGTTCTGACAAGACCTTTTCCTTGAGTTCCTTCTTGCCGGCTACTCTTCTCTTTATGGTTTCGATCTTCAGGGACATCTTCCTCTCCGCGATCTCCGAGGCTATCTGCTCTATCACCTGCTGGTTCTTTTTCACGGAATCGACGTGTATGGACGTTCCTCCATTAAAGGTTATCGTCAGGGTTCCGCCATCGATGCCCGCAGCAGCCCCTGCAAGTTTGGAAGCCAGGGGATGGTTGATCTTCTCTATCTTCCGGATGACGGAGTCCCAGAGATCTCCAGCACCCTCCGGAGATTCAGGAATATCTGACACATCGTCAGGAGAGGGATGAGCAGCTTCCTCCCTTTCTTCTCCAAAAGCCGAAGGCCTATGAGCAGTTTCTGCCGGCAAAAGAGCAGGGCTCTTTTTTTCTCTCACCTGCCTGCTCTTTGTCTGGCCTGTTCTTTCTTCCCCGGAAATCCGGGTCGGACCTTCTCCTCCCTGTCTCTTTCTCTCCTTCCCATGAGGTTCTTCCCGGTCTTCAAGGAATGCTTCGATATTCTCGATCGCTTCTTTCACCGGTTTGAGGCTCTCGAGGAAACTCGCTCTGAGGAGGGCCATTTCGAGTCCGATGCGCGGCGAAAACGCAAATCGTACGTCGGCCTCGGCCTTTATCATCTCACCCAGCAGGACCGTCAGATAATCTTCGGACGTTGTCTTCAGGATCTGACTCATGACATCGAGTTCTCCTTCCGTAACATCGAGTATCTCGGTCGGTCTCTCAACAACCCTTGCAACAAGGAGATCCCTGAAGAAGTTCATGAGGTCCTTTGCAAAAGACTTAAAATCCGTACCAGTGTCGGCAAGCTCGGTGATAATCTCGAGGATACGCTTCCTGTCCCCTTCTATAACGGCGGCAGAGAGATCAGCAAGGGCCTTGAAGTCCGCGATGCCGAGGAGGTCCCTTATCTCAACATCCCCGATCTCAGAGGCAAAGGCCGAGACCTGATCGAGGATCGTCAGGGAGTCCCTCATACTCCCCTCGGCAGCCCTTGCTACCAATTCCATAGCAGCATCGGATATCCGGATCCCCTCAGACTCGGAAATGAGTCGCAGCCTCTCCTTGATCTTCTGGACCGGGACCCTCCTGAATGGGAGGTGCTGGCACCGCGAAAGGACCGTCGCAGGAACCTTCCTGGCCGCCGTCGTCGCAAGGACAAAGACTACATGGGGCGGCGGCTCTTCCAGGGTCTTCAGGAGGGCATTGAAGGCAGAATCCGAAAGCATATGCGCTTCGTCGATAATGTATACTTTGTACCTCCCGCCGGCAGGGGCATATTTGACGCGCTCCCTCAGGTCCCTGATATCGTTCACGCTGTTGTTCGACGCGCCGTCGATTTCCATCACGTCAACTGATGAACCATCAGCAACTGCCGCACAGAATGCGCACGTCCCGCAGGGAGTGGGCGTCGGCCCTTTTTCGCAATTCAGAGCCTTCGCCAGTATGCGTGCCGTTGACGTCTTACCCACACCCCTCGGACCGGAGAAAATATACGCGTGGGCGATCTTCCCCTGAGACAGGGCATTGGTGAGAATGCGACTGATGGGTTCCTGACCGATAAGGTCCTGAAAACCCTGGGGCCTCCATTTTCGCGCTAATACAAGGTAGCTCATAGTTCCTTTAACGATGCAGGATGCAAGGTGTATGGTGCAGGTTCAGGGATTGTTTCTTGCATCGAGAATTCTCTTCCTTCTTCCCTTGTCTGCCGTCTTGCTGCAACCGGAGAACAACTTGCTGCGGCACACGGAAGAAATGCTTACCGCTGCTTCCTTCCGGACCTGACGGGGTTCACACCTTTCCGCTGCGCAGGGCCATTCCCCAGCTGCAGGAAAACGGCATAACGTATTCTAGCACAGACATCTGATGATTTTACAGAACCGTCGCGATGCCGGGACCAATCTCCTTCAGCAACAACTCGGGCCGCAGTCTGATCAAGGCAGCGCAGGGAATGAAGTGCGTCAGGATAGGTTTCGTCAGCCGGATGTCCCGTTCGAGTCATTGACACCCGGCGCATAATCTGATAGAAATGAGGTAGAGAGAGGAGATTCCCCACAAACCAAACCACCCGTGAGTGGGGAACGGAACGTGGGGGCATGTTGGGGTATGATAGCCGATCTGCCGAAGGACATGTTATTGGCCAGCACTGCTACAGGAAGGGATCCGCCATCAAAAGAGACTTTTTTCTGTTTTCATGGGAGGGGTCTATCTGCAGGGACTACCCGGGTAGGAAAACGGCGAAATACGATATGTAGACAGGAGGGCTGAGATGAAAAGAATGGCTTATCTATTGTTGCTCACAGCGATGATGATGTTCTCGCAATCGGTAGAGACACAGGCGAGCGACTATTTAGGCGATTTCTGCTTTACAACTAGCAGTTCGCAAGGCGCGGATACCATCAATTTGCGTGTCGGGATAAGTTCTGTCGGAGGGGGACACTACCTGCTCAATGGTCTGGCAGCTAAACCTGCGGCCTTGGGATCGGCCGTTAGCGGCAATTTGGAAATAAGATCTGACGGTTCGATTGTCGCCTCACTTAACTGGGCTAAAAAAGATGATACCTCGATGGCGTCGCGAACTATGCAACTTAATATCGGGACCGATGGTAGCGCAGACTATCACTTAATAGGATTGCAGAAGGTGTTTGGACAATCCGGGACAACAGGGTACTACGATTCTGGAACGCTATCCCTCACACCGTGTCAATGATCGGAGACGCGGTACGAGGGGGACGAGGCGTATGTTTGCAAGTATTTTCTGCAAACGGACGAGCAATAGTTCATGCCGAAAGAGTGGGTTCACTCTGATCGTTCGGCTATGTGGCTGTTACAGGATTCAATGTCGAGAGTCTCTTGATAGCTATATGGTGGTGCTGTCCTTCTTTTGATTCTGTGCCGCGCTATAAAGCGGTAGCATCGTTTTGAGGTCCAGGCGACGGCGTACAGCGTCTGCTACGGTCTCGCTTGCCCAGCGCCTGACGCCCGGCGTTCGCATGATTTCTTTCAGAATATCCCAATAGTTTCACTTCGCCACACCCGTGATGTAGTCGGAGATAGCCACGAAATGACGGTGAGTAGTACGGGGCGAAAGATGCCAAGAATGATCTTTGCACCGTAGAGGCAACCTCCCTCAGGAAAGAAAGACGACATCCTCAAAGAGTTCCATATCAGGTTCGCCGACGAATTGTTACTTTCAGGAAACCGAAACTCTTGCAAGAGTACAAGCGGAATTAAGAACTATCGAAAAGTCCTGGCGGCGTGTGCATTGGGACATCAACCTGTAAAGGGCAAGGCCTCTGATTACTCATTTTTTGACGTTACATCAGACGTCCTTTTCTTCTCGAGAGTTTCTGCCAGATTTCTTTGATATCTGACATCGTCAGGCCTAAGTGCAATGGCTATTTTATAGTATTCTATAGCCTTGTCAAAAAAACCCAGCTTAGCATATGTAGTTCCTAGATTATTGTATGCATTTGGAGAAAAAGGATTACTTTGTACCGCCAGCTGAAATTCAGTGACAGCCCTATCAGGCTCCCCTTTATTCACATAGGCTATCCCAAGATTGTCGTGAGCGTCCCATTTTTCGGGCTCAATGTATATTGAAATCCGGTATTGCTCTATCGCTTCGTCTATTCTGTTTTGCGCCAAGAGTTCATTACCTAAATTAAAGTGTGGCAAAGCGGCCCCCGGGGCTTTTTTTATCGTGTCCATCCAGAGGGCATAATTGTTTCGCCAAATGTTGTTTCTATAAATACTTCCGATAGAGTAGATGATTATTAGTAAAGCAACAACTGAAGAGACGATTCTTGCCGCAACCTTTTTCTTGAGTGCATACGGGATAAGAAGAGAGAGGAGCATAACGAACCCAAAAGATGGAAGGTAGAGATACCTTTCAGCAAATACTCCGGACTTTCCGAGCGCTGGTATGTAAAAGCTCGGCAGCAGCGGAAGGATAAGACAGCAGAAAGCGAAGAAGGCAATTTTGTTCTTTTTATATGAAAACAAGACAAGGAATAAAAAAACAATTGTTACTAATAAGGAGATCATGGCCCTGAAACCGAAAATGCTATCAATAGGCTTGATTACATAACAAACGCTAAGATTAAGAGGAAGAATAAGTTTTTGGAGGTACTTTGTAAAAAGGGGGAAAACATTGATAACATGACTCATTTCCAAATGCTCTTTTATCGGTGCAAAACCTTTTAGGGCGTACGATCTCATTATGAAATATGCACAAACACTTATAAAGTACAAAGCATATCTTTTCACGTACGAGGAGAAAGTCATGTTGACATTTCTAGAAGCGCGGTCATAGGCGACAAGGATGATGGGTAGAGTCAGTGCAGGCTCTTTGCTGAGTGCGGCCAAAAAAAACAATGCAACGGAAAAGAGATAGGACGGGTTTAATGAAGATGAGACATTATCTGATGCCCGAATGTAAAGATAGAAAGAACCCAATACAAAGAAAGTGCTAGAGAGGTCTGGCATTCCTGCTATCCACGCGACCGCTTCTGTATGAATAGGATGAACTGAGAATAAAACAGCCGCTACAAAAGGCGGAAATATGAGAAATGAGTTACTCGGGGAAATGTCCTGTTTCAAGACTCTCGACCCAATTAGAAATAAAAGAATCGAAGTTCCGGTATGAAAAAGTACATTGACTAAATGAAAGCCCCAGGGGTTAAATCCGAAGACAGAAGCTGTTACCATATAAATAATATGCGTCATAGGCCTATAATAGCTTGTCTCCCTTCCTTCAAAGCCCCATACATTAGAAGTAAAAATCTTAGGAATGAATTTTGGAGATTTCAACCAGGGATTGTTGAGTACTTGACTAGTGTCATCAAAAACGAATCCATTGAAAAGAGAGTTAAAATGCACAGCAATCGAAATTACAATTATGAGACTAATAAATAGCACCAATGAAGGTTGTCTGGAATATTGCCTAATCAATTTGTTCATGTTTAGTCTCGGAAGCATTACAGATCCCCATCTAGTTCCGTCTCTTGGAAGCTTGCCCCCTTATCGAAGCCAAAATAGGTATCGTTGCACCGGGAGAACCGCAAGAACTCCATTTGCTCTCTCGTGAAACTGATTTCCTATGCGTCGTCTCATACCCATCTTCTTACTCGCACACCTTTCTAAGGTATACTATGCCTTCACAAGAAGTTTACCACGTTACACATTTTGGAAGGAAATGCTCTTACTTCTTGAGGACAGCCGAGTAACAAGATGACCTTCCCTGCGGAGTTTATGAAATGCCTAGCGTCGGGTTCCCGTCGAGAGTATTGCATACGAGTAAGCGTCATTCATCTGCGCGAGTTGATGAATGACGCGTGAAGAGCTAAGCCGCTGCGCCGATTATGGCGCTTCGATAAGAATCTTCCGGTCTTCTTACAGGATATAGGGATATTTTTTCGGGGGTATAGTTGCGGTTCTGG
>DASRZP010000060.1 GCA_035686305.1 Thermodesulfovibrionales bacterium
ACCAAGGTGGCGCCGGAATTGACCCCGGTATCGGACTATACGGGCGACTTCCGGAGTCGCGCCACCCTGTTCGGCGACCCGGGCGGCTGGCGCAGTCGTCTCTACGACTATGGTCTCACCCTGGATGCGCAGCTCACACAGGTTTATCAAGGAGTGGTGTCGGGCGGCAGCGCCAAAGGCAAAGGGCATGGGCAGTACAACGGCCTGTTCGAGGCCAACTTAACATTAGACACGGCCAAGGCGGGCCTGTGGTCGGGCGGGCTGTTCATTTTTACGGAGCAGACCAGCTTCGACCACCCGCTGAAGAGACAGCCGGGCAATCTATCACCGGTTAACCAGACGCCCCTGTGGCCGAAACCTTACAAAGACAGCTCGGAGCTGATAGAATATTTCCTGATGCAAGCTCTGCCCTTCAACACCGTGGCCATGGTGGGCCGGCTCGACCCCTCGAATTATCTTGACCTGAACTCATTTGCGTGCAACTCGGACAATCAGTTCCTCAATGTCAGCATAAACTCCAACCCGTTGTTCGGCCGGTTCCTGACCTACTCGACCTATGCCGCTCTTTTCATGACCAAGGTGACCGAAGACTTCACGATTGCCTACGGGGCATGGACCCCCAATTCGAAACCCGGCGACTACGGCGGGGATTGGAACGATTATGGTGCTGCGATCTATCCGATTTTCAAATACAAGGCTTTCAATCTTCCGGGAATGGTCCAGGCGATCGCCGCGTACACCAGCAAGAATGCCGTTGACACGGATAATCCGCGCTTTGTGCCGGGCGCGATCACCGGCAACCCGCCGACCAAGAGCAACAACTGGATCGTGGAACTCAGCGGCGAGCAGTACTTCTGGGAGCCGGAGGGGGCTTCGGCGCCCCGGGCCAAGGGGGGACGGAAGGAAGACTTCCACGTACCGACGAAGGACTTCGTGCAGGATCGGCCGGGCCTCGGGATCTTCTACCGGTTCTCCTACACGCCAGAAGATCGAAGCGCCTATAGCATATATCTGAGTGGGGGGGTTGGTGGACGCGGCGTCATTCCGGGCCGTCCCTATGATCGGTTCGGGGTCGGCTCCTATTGGGTCAAGGAATCGAACGATTTCAAGAAGCAGCCGATAGTCAGGACCGCGCTGCAAGACGAAGTGGGAGTGGAGGCGTTCTACAACTTTGCGGTCACGCCCTGGATGCAGCTCAGCCTCGATGCGCAGTGGATAAGCCCAGGGATCAGGCCAAGTGGCGATGCCTGGGTTCTCGGAACCCGGCTCAACATACGGTTTTGACTCCACGACGAGCTACGCTTGGAGGGCAACGAATGGGGCCTGAAATTAATTTCGTAAGGAAAGGAGGAACAGCTTCTTTGTAAAACAAACCGGCATGGAATGCATGCAGGAAAGCCACAGGCTTGCATGGAGAAGGTTGCTTTTAAATATCGCTGACCAGTCGGAGACGGAAGGCGGGGACAAAATAAAAGGAGGATCAGATGAAAAAAGAGATTCTGAAGAGCTTTGCAGTAAGCGTGGTGATGGCAGTGCTGACTGCCATTATGAGAAGATTGATATAAGAGTGTTTTCGGCTGGAGGAAAAACGCGAGGAGGCATGTTCATGCAGAGGCGATGGACGAGGTTGGTCCTCAGTTGTGTGTCAATAGTTCTAGTGTTATCGGTTTTCGGGTGCGCGCATTATCCCGTCAACCAGCCGTTGGCCCAGGTTGATCCCGGTAGCGGTTACCGCGGCAGGTTTTGGCATGACGAAAAGAAGTCTGATGATATCTTTCTCTTCCTCGCCTTTTCAGGCGGAGGGACGAGGGCCGCAGCACTTTCGTACGGCCTTCTTGAGTCCCTCAGGGATACGGAGGTCACGCTCAACGGCAAAAAGACACGCCTGCTTGACCAGGTAGACGGCATTTCAGGCGTATCGGGCGGCAGCTTTACTGCCGCGTATTACGGTCTCTTCGGAGATCGGATCTTCGAGGACTTCGAGTCCAAGTTCCTGAAGAAGAACATCCAGGGGACACTCACTGCCCGCATGTTCCTTAACCCCTACAACTGGGTAAGGCTCTTATCCCCGACGGTTGGCCGGAGCGACCTCGCAGCCGAATACTACGACACGCATATCTTCGAGGGCAAGACCTTCGGCGACATTGCGGCCCGGAAAGGTCCCATGATCCTGGTCAATGCCACGGACATGGTCACGGGCATCAGGTTGGCCTTTAACCAGGATTCATTCGACGTGATCTGTACCGACGTGGCAAAGTTCCCGGTCGCCCGTGCCGTGGCGGCATCATCGGCCGTGCCTGTTGTTCTTACGCCGATAACCCTGAAGAATTACGCAGGCAGCTGTGGATTCACCCTGCCGCCGAGAATCCAAAAAATTCTTGATGAGCAGGAGACCGGGACGAGGGCGTATCATCACGTGAACAATATGCGACCCTATCTCGATGGGAAAGAGACGCCGTACATCCACCTCGTTGACGGAGGCGTTTCAGACAACCTCGGCCTGAGGGCGGTGCTTGACAGGATGTACCTGTATGGAGATTTCTGGAGCGCCCTCAAAGCCTTCAAGATTGAAAATACCCGCAAGGTAGTATTTATCCTTGTGAATGCCGAAACCGAACTAAAGCGAGATGTCAGTTTATTCGACAAGATGCCCGGCTTTGGCTTTATGCTCGCTTCCTATTCCTCGATCGCGATCACGCGGTACAATTTCGAGACCGTGATGCTGCTGAGAGACAGTTTTGAGAGGTGGACCAGAGAGGTGCAGGAAGGCCGGTGCAGCGGAGGACAGATCTCGACCGAGCCGGGCGGGTGCGGCGATATCAAGTTCTATCTTATCGAGGTGAAGTTCGATGCGCTCAAGGATGAGAAGGAGAGGGAGTATTACAAGAGCCTGCCGACCTCTTTCCATCTTTCAGACGAGGAAGTGGACAAACTGCGGCAAAAGGCGAGCGAGATTCTCAGGAGTTCTCCCGAATTCCAGGAATTGATGCGGGATCTGAAATAGGATGCGCTGAAATTTAAACTTGAAAGGGTCGCGGGAAGGGATGAAATGGACGAAACGATATTGATCCTAGGCATCGGTAGTGTGTGCGCCGCAGTTCTACTGTCCGTCCTGGCGTTGGTGAAGAGATGAAGAAGCTCTTCAGAGTTCGGCGGCAACTCCAACTGGCGGGGGCCGGTCGCCTTTTTTATTGAGGAGTACTACGAGAAATTATGACTCATTTCGCCTGTCGAACGATCTCGCGTTGTGGCTGGAGAAAGAATCACCCTCGCTTTTTTCCGAAGATGTTTTATTCGGTTTGTACTCTTGATCAAGCTGCGGTTTGTGGTAACTCTCAGGTAGTCGGGTGGAGCCCTCAAAAGAGCTGTGCGCTGTTCAGCCTGAAAAGAAACAACGTTTCGCAGTGCTAATCATCACACGTTCTTCCTCTTCCATTCCTGGCAGGATGTCAGGGAACGGGTGGCAGGTTCAGGTATACTATTTATCATGGCGAGCAGGAAGATCATTGAGAAGATCGACTATCTTCTTTCACGGGAAAAGGGCACGATTTTCAAAGACCCCGGAGGAAAGGTCAATATCTGTCTTGTCTATCCAAATACCTATCACATCGGCATGTCTAACCTCGGCTTCCAGGGAATCTACACGCTCCTGAATGAGAGGAACGATGTGGTCTGTGAGCGGGCGTTCCTTCCCGATGAAGAGGACATGGAAGAATACATCAGGACGGGTTCGGAGGTCCTTTCTCTGGAATCGAAGAGGCCCTTGAACAGGTTTCAGATTGTCGCCTTCTCACTCTCCTTTGAGAATGATTACCCTAACATCGTGAGAGTACTCGAACTTTCAAGAATACCTTTCAGGGCAAGGGAGAGGAGCGGCTTCCATCCCCTGCTCATCTTGGGGGGCGCCTGTGCCTTCTTCAATCCCGAGCCTGTCGCGGATTTCTTTGACGTCTGTTTTATCGGAGAGGCTGAAGAAATGCTCGATGAGTTCATAGCTGCATACAAGATGTCCCGGCGAAGAGAAGACCTCATGAATGCGCTGACTCAGATTGAAGGTATGTATCTGCCGCAGTTATACGAGATCGACTATGACGGCGAAGGCTGGATTGCCGGAAGGAGGGCAGCGGATCATGCGCCTGAAAAGGTAAAGAAGCGCTATCTGAAAGACATATCGGGACACGGCCTCAAACCGTCCATTGTCACGCCCGAAACGGAGTTCTCGAACATGTATCTTGTAGAGGCGACAAGGGGCTGTCCCTGGAGTTGCAGATTCTGTGTCGCAGGATATGTCTACAAGCCCGTGAGGAAAAAAGACCTTACTTCCATCAGGAACGAGATCGATGGCGCACTCTCGGCAACAAAGAGGGTGGGCCTCATCGCCCCTTCCTTGTCTGACTATCCGCACATTAAGGACCTTCTCTGCTTCGACGGCGTCGATTTTTCGATCACGTCCCTGAGGGCGAGTCCGGGAAGCGCAGAATTGATAAAGTTCCTCAGGGGACGGAAGAGCGTCTCCATTGCGCCCGAGGCCGGCACCGAGAGATTGAGAAAGGTCATAGACAAGAGGATTACGGAGGCTGATATTGTCGTGACGTCCCGACTTATCCTTTCCGAAGGCATCGAGAATCTGAGACTTTACTTTATGGTCGGTCTTCCGACAGAAGATGAAAGGGACATCGACGGTATCCTGTCTCTTGTCAAGAAGATACGGGATGAGAGCCCGAGGGGGAACCTTGTTCTCTCCCTCAGCACCTTTGTGCCCAAACCCTTCACGCCCTTTCAGTGGCATCCCATGGAGAGGATGGAGGTCGTGAAGAGAAGACTGAAAACGATCAAGAATGCATTGCTCTCGTACAAGGGGATCAGGGTGTTTCATGACGTCCCGAAATACGCGTATATGCAGGGTCTCTTCGCAAGGGGCGGCAGGAGGATTTCAAGGGTCCTCGAGGGAATGCTGAGGGGAGGAGACTGGCAGGCATCCTGCCGGGCACAGCGGATCGATGCGGACTCTCAGCTTTTCAGGACTTACGGGTTTGATGATCTGCTCCCCTGGGACTTCATTGCCAACACCATTCCGAAGGAGAGACTCTGGGCCGAGTACCGGAAGGCCCTCACGGTAACGGAATGAGTGATTCGATTTTCAAGAATATAGACTCGATATACAAAAGGATCTCCCGTGCGGCCATGCGGGCGGGCAGGGAACCTACCGATGTCACGCTTATTGCTGTTACAAAGACAGTAGGCCTCGAAGAGATCAAGGCAGCCATCGACGCAGGGCTGCGGCAATTCGGTGAGAACAGGGTCCAGGAAGCGAGCAGGAAAATCGCTGATTGCAGATTGCGAATCAAAGATTCGGAGATCTCCTGGCATTTGATCGGTCACCTCCAGAAGAACAAGGCCAAAGCTGCGGTGCAGATTTTCGATCTTATCCATTCCCTTGATTCCCTCCATCTTGCGGAAGAGATCAACAGGCATGCAGAAAGGATCAGCAAGGTCCAGGACGTCTTGATTGAGGTGAAGCTCTCGCCTGAAGAGACAAAGCACGGAGTGGCACGGGATGACCTCACGGGATTGATGAAGGCGGTAAGTTCTCTGAAGAACCTTCACCTTAAGGGGCTCATGACAATCCCCCCCTTTTTTGAGGACCCTCAGGATGCCAGGCCATTCTTCAAGGAACTCAGGGAATTGAGGGATAGGGCCGAGACCCTGGGATTTCATCTGCCTGAATTATCCATGGGCATGTCCCAGGACTTCGAGATTGCCATAGAGGAA
>DASRZP010000061.1 GCA_035686305.1 Thermodesulfovibrionales bacterium
GAAGTCAGAGAAGGGACACAAGGGGAATGTGGGTCTGGCAAAGAAGGTCGGAGAGCTGATAGCGAAAAAGGCTGTGGATAAGGGGATCAGGAAGGTTGTCTTTGACAGGGGTGGCTACCTGTATCACGGAAGAGTAAGGGCCTTGGCCGATGCAGCACGGGAGAAGGGACTGGAATTTTGAAAGCAGATTGCGAATATCAAAGTGCAACATGGACGGCTGTTCTTGTGAAGTCTGCGCTTTGAAATCTTCATGGTGAATTTGCGCAAAAGGAGGTATGGTGGGAAGGATTGACCCGGACGGACTGACTCTGAAAGACAGGGTTGTATTCATCAACAGAGTTGCTAAGGTTGTGAAAGGTGGAAGGAGGTTCTCCTTTAGCGCCCTTGTTGTCGTGGGCGATGGGGGTGGTATCGTCGGTATCGGAAAAGGTAAAGCTGCCGAGGTCCCTGAGGCAATCAGGAAGGCTGTTGAGCAGGCCAAGAAATCCCTCATGAGATTCCCAATCAAGGACGGAACAATCCCCCACAGGATCATAGGCAAGTACGGGTCAGGCTCCGTGGTTATGAACCCTGCTTTGAAGGGCACAGGACTCATAGCGGGCGGCGCCGTAAGGGCGATCCTCGAAGTGGCGGGGATCCACGATATTGTCGCTAAGTCGCTTGGCGGACACAATCCATACAATACGGTTAAGGCCACGCTCGATGGCTTGTCGAGGCTGAAGGATCCTGGCGTTGTCACCAAATTACGGAAGAGGTCAGAAGAAGAACAAGAGAATCAGGAAGCAAAGGAATAGGGAAACGATCATGAGGATAGAGGATTTAGAGCCGGCAAAGGGCAGTAGGAAAAGGTGTAAGAGGGTCGGTCGGGGTGTTGGTTCAGGCCACGGCAAGACTTCCTGTAAGGGACATAAGGGACAGAAGGCAAGATCGGGCGGAGGCAAAGGCGCAGGCTTTGAGGGAGGTCAGATGCCGATGCAGAGACGTCTGCCGAAACGCGGTTTTAACAATGAGCCCTTTTCGAGAGAGTATGCGGTCGTCAACCTGAAAGACCTTGCAAGGATAGAGGACATCGATCTCATAACCCCTGATCTCCTCTACGAGAGATGGATCGTCAAGGATATGAAGGATGGTCTCAAAATTCTCGGCGACGGCGAAATCATCCGTGCCGTGACGATCAGGGCTCATGCCTTTAGTGCTGCTGCGATCGATAAGATAACGAAGGCCGGCGGTAAGGCAGAGGTGATCTGATTGCGTATCATCACCGTTTTCCAGAACATCTTTAAAATTGCAGAGTTGAAGAGCAGGGTGCTTTTCACCCTTGCGCTCCTCGCAGTATACAGGGTAGGTGCCCACGTACCGACGCCAGGGATAAACGGTGAGGAGCTCAGCAAATTCCTTACGGAAAAGGGCGGAGCCCTGATGGGATTCTTCGATATGTTTTCCGGAGGTGCGCTCTCAAGAGTCACGATCTTTGCCCTCGGCATCATGCCTTATATCAGTGCTTCCATCATCCTTCAGCTCCTTACGGTTGTAATCCCCGCTATAGGAAAGATGGCAAAAGAAGGGGAAGCGGGAAGAAAAAAGATTATCAAGTATACGAGGTATGGAACGGTCGTCATCAGCGCCATACAATCCTTTGGCATTGCCGTGGGTCTTGAAGGCATGGCTCAGGGCGCGTTTATACAGAATCCGGGCTGGTCGTTCAGGCTTCTCACGATGATCACCCTTACTGCCGGAACGGCCTTTATCATGTGGCTTGGCGAGCAGATTACCGAGCGAGGGATCGGGAACGGAATATCCCTCATTATCTTTGCCGGCATTGTGGCGCGGTTCCCAAACGCGATTGTCAGTACCTTCAGGCTGATCCAGGCCAATGAACTCTCCATTTTCTTCGTGATCTTTCTCGTGGCGATGATGGTAGCCGTTGTCGGGAGCATCGTTTTTATCGAACGCGGTCAGAGAAAGATCCCGGTTCAATACGCAAAGAGGGTCGTCGGCAGGAAGGTCTACGGAGGCCAGAGTACCCATCTTCCCTTAAAGATCAATACCTCAGGTGTTATCCCCCCGATATTTGCGTCCTCGATCATCATGTTTCCTGCAACCGTTGCAGGATTCATCCCCATACCCTGGGTACAGAGCATCGCAAGAGGGCTCTCTCCGGGCACGCTGCCTTATACGGCGCTCTATGTCGGCATGATCTTCTTCTTCAGCTATTTTTATACGGCTATTATTTTCAATCCCGTTGATATCGCCGATAACCTCAAGAAATATGGTGGTTATATACCGGGAATAAGGCCGGGCCAAAAGACATCTGAATATATCTATAAGGTGCTTTCGCGATTGACCTTCGTCGGCGCCATATATCTTGCGATTATCTGTGTATTGCCTGAATTCCTGATAAAAAAATTCAATGTGCCTTTTTATTTCGGCGGCACGTCGCTCCTGATTGTTGTCGGAGTCGCCCTGGATACCGTTTCTCAGATTGAGTCACACCTCCTGACTAGGTCATACGAGGGATTCCTCAAGAAGGGAAGGATTAAGGGGAGGAGATGACCATTTTCCCCAAGGCTTCAGGCATGCGCTCGCCTGAGGGTTCTTTGAAAAAGACGTAACGCTTTGCGCCTGAGCAGGTAGATGATCATCATAAAATCTCCGCAGGAGATAGATCGGATGGCTCAGGCTTGCAGGATCGTTGCTGAAACCCTTGGAGCAATTCAAGAGATCGTCAAGCCGGGCATCACGACGAGGGATATCGAAGGGTTTGCTGAAAAGATGGTCCTGGCGAAAATGGGGATCCTCGCATTCAAGGGATACAGGGGCTATCCTTCCGGGATATGCACCTCTGTCAACAATGTGGTTGTTCACGGTATCCCATCATCCTTGAGGTTGAAGGAAGGTGACATCATAAGTCTCGATCTTGGGGTGTATCAGAATGGCTTTTATGGTGATGCTGCCGTTACACTACCTGTCGGCAGGGTGAGCCGGGATGCCGAAAGGCTCCTCAGAGTGACAGAAGAATCCCTTTACCTGGGCATCGAACAGGCAATCCCGGGAAACAGGGTTTCTGATATTTCCTGTGCCGTCCAGAGGCACGTGGAGGCCCACGGTTTTTCGGTTGTAAGGGCATTTGTGGGGCACGGGATCGGGAGATCACTGCATGAAGAACCGCAAGTCCCGAATTATGGCTCTCCAGGACAGGGACCCCGATTACGGTCGGGTATGACCCTTGCCATTGAGCCTATGGTGAACGCAGGAGGCTACGAAATTATGGTTCTCGACGACGGCTGGACTGCGGTGGCCGCTGACGGTAGTCTCTCGGCTCATTTTGAGCATACTGTTGCCCTGACCGGAACCGATGTAAGAATATTGACGAAGATCGATTGAAGTCTTTATAATATAAAGCTCAATGCCGAAGGAAGAGAATATAGAGGTTCAGGGCACTATTCTGGAGACCCTTCCAAATGCTATGTTCAGGGTAGAGCTTGAGAACGGGAAGGTCATCCTCGCCTATGTGTCGGGGAAGATGAGGATGCATTTTATCAAGATATTACCGGGGGACAAGGTTACGGTCGAACTTTCGCCCTATGACCTCACAAAGGGTAGGATAACGTACCGGTTTAAATAGCGTTGCATGACGGACCACAGGATTGAGGAATCCACAATAACGGAAGGTTAGGGAGCGGAATCATGAAGGTCAGATCGTCGGTAAAACCAATATGTGCCAAGTGCAAAATAGTGAAGAGAAGGGGAGTCATCAGAATTATCTGTGAGAACCCGAGGCACAAACAGAGGCAGGGATAGGAGGAGGCGATGGCAAGGATCGCTGGTGTTGATTTACCAAAGAATGAACGGATAGAGATCGGATTGACAAGAATATTCGGGATCGGGAGGCCCCTCTCTCAAAAAATACTCGATGAGACCAGGGTTAATCCCAACATACGGGTTAAAGATCTCAAGGACGAGGATATCGTAAAGATAAGGAATGTTATTGACAGAGACTTCAAAGTCGAAGGCGATCTGAGGCGAGAGGTCGCGATGAGCGTAAAAAGACTTACGGACATCGGGTGTTACCGGGGTATTCGACACCGCACGGGTTTGCCTGTCAGAGGGCAGCGGACCAAGACAAATGCCCGCACGCGCAAGGGACCGAGAAAGACCATTATGGGCAAGAAGAAGGAGGCGTAAACATACATGGCTCAGGGGAAGAAGACTTCAAGGAAAGAGAAAAAGAATATCAATGTTGGTGCGGCCCACATCCAGGCAACATTCAATAATACCATTGTGACCATCACTGATCAGAGCGGAGGAGTGGTGACGTGGTCAAGCGCAGGAAGCCTTGGGTTTAAAGGATCGAGGAAGGGCACGCCCTATGCGGCACAGATGGCTGCCGAGGCTGCTGCCAAGAAGGCCGTTGATATGGGAATGAAGCAGTTGGACGTCTTTGTTAAGGGTCCGGGCGCCGGGAGAGAGTCTGCCATAAGGGCATTGCAGGCGGCCGGGTTAGATATTAACCTTATCAAGGACGTAACGCCCGTTCCCCACAACGGATGCAGGCCTCCAAAGAGAAGGAGGGTTTAAGCGTGTCACGATATATCGGACCGGTGTGCAGGATGTGTAGGAGAGCTGGCGAAAAGCTTTTCTTCAAGGGTGACAGGTGTTTTACTGAGAAGTGCGGCGTGGAGCGGCGGAAATATCCGCCGGGACAGCATGGCCAGAGCCGGGGCAAACTGTCCGATTATGGTGTGCAGTTAATGGAGAAGCAGAAAGTGAGAAAGCCTTACGGCCTTGCCGAAAGACAGTTCAGACGGTATTTCCACGAATCTGAAAGACGGAAAGGGGTTACCGGCGAGATCCTCCTGCAACTGCTCGAATGCCGCCTTGATAATGTGGTGCACAGGATGGGTTTCTCTGCGAACAGGAGGCAGGCACGGCAGCTTATCAGCCACGGACACTTCTTGGTGAACGGCAGACAGGTCAACATCCCTTCATACGTCGTGAAGGCGCAGGACGTTGTCGAAGTCGTGGAATCGAGCAGGGTGATCGGTGCCATACAGGAGAGCCTTGAGAAGGTTGAGCACCGCGGCCTTCCGGCCTGGATCGAGATGGATTTTGCCAACTTTAGGGGAAAGGTTTTGCACATACCTTCGAGAGAGGAGATCCAGCTTCCGGTGAAAGAACAGCTCATTGTTGAGCTCTATTCGAAATAAAACTGCTACTAATTAAGGCATAGGAGGCCTAATGGATTTAAAGAAAAAAGGCTTTCAACTACCCGATAAGATTCGGTTTGATGAAGAGACGCTTACTGATACCTACGGGAAGCTTGTTGCAGAGCCCTTTGAGCGAGGTTTTGGTATTACCATTGGGAATGCCCTCAGGAGGGTGTTGCTTTCTTCCATTGAGGGAGCTGCCGTTACCGCGGTCAAGATACGGGGCGCTTTACATGAGTTTTCGAGTCTGACGGGAATTAAGGAGGACGCCCTCGACATTATTCTCAATATAAAGAAACTGAGATTCAGGCTCTATGGAGACGGAAAGAGGACTGCCATCGTTAAGGCTACGGGGCCTAAAGAAGTCAAGGGGGGCGACCTCCATCTTGACTCGGGGATCGAGATTCTCAATCCTGACCAGCTTATAGCCACTCTTGATAAGGGAGCTCCCTTTGACGTGGAACTCACGATCAAGAAGGGTAAGGGATATGTTCCTGCCGAGTTGAATAAGGAAGAAGGCCTTCCTGTCGATATGCTTGCGATAGACTCTGTGTTTAGCCCGATACGAAAGGTTAATTTCATTGTCGAGAAGGCAAGAGTCGGACGGGCGACCGACTATGACAGGCTTGTTATGGAAATCTGGACTGACGGGAGCCTGACCCCGCAGAGGGCCATCTCTCAGGCTGCCTCCATCATGATCGACTACATGGATTTCTTTGTCTTCGAGGAAATGGAAGAAGGCGGGGAGTTCGAGTCGAACGAGAGCTCCGGTATGGTATTGGTACCGGGGGCTGACGACCCGAGTGTTAACGAGAATCTCCAGAAGAGTGTTGATGAGCTCGAACTCTCTGTCCGCGCCTCGAATTGTCTCAAGAACGCACAGATAAAGACGATTTCAGAGTTGGTTCAGAAAACGGAACACGAGATGCTGAAGACAAAGAATTTCGGACGCAAATCTCTGAACGAGATCAAGGAAGTGCTCCATTCCATGGGACTTCGCCTTGGCATGAGGATTGATATGGACGCACTGAAATAATGGTATACTGGGAAGCGGAGGTATAGACAGGAATGAGGCATAGAGTTTCAGGCAGGCTATTCGGCAGGACAGCGAATCAGAGGAAGGCCCTTCTGAGAGGCCTCATGGCTTCGCTGTTTGAGTATCAGAGGATAGAGACGACATTGGCCAAGGCCAGAGAGATCAAGAAACTGGCAGAGCGCGTTATAACCCTGGGCGTGAAAGGCGACCTCCATTCAAAGCGCGTTGCCCTTTCCCATGTCCCGAACAGGAGCGCCGTTGCGAAGCTCTTTAATGACATTGCGCCGAGGTTTTCCGGGAGGAACGGCGGGTATCTCAGACTGGTTCAGACGCGGAACAGGGTGAATGACGGTGCTCCGATGGCGGTCCTTGAGTTTGTCGATTATGAAGAAGTGAAGGCAAAGAAGGAAGAGAAGAAGGCGAAGCCGAAGAAAGAGGAGACGAAGAGCGGTGAGTGATTGGATGCTGGTCCTGGGAATCCTCGTTGTCTGGTTGGTTCTGCAGTTCGTTGTCTTTCCCCGAATCGGAGTTCCTACCTGAGTGGTGGGTCATAAGGAGTCGGGGACTTCAAAGAAGAAATGCTGAAGTAAAGGACAAGATATAGATTATAAAATAAGAGACGCAGACTTTTGCCTGCGTTTTTTGTTTTTTTGGAAAGGGAGAAGGAGGGCGCTCTCTATTACTACATAAGTCAGAAGCATGCCTCAGACCTGTCATTTCCGCAAACGAAGAGCGCCGCGAACCCTTCTGAAGACAAGAAAGATTCCTGACAAGCCGGGATGACAGAGTTGCGGCTTAATGTGGCTTTGTTAATGATCGTCCCAGTTCCGACTATGAATAATCAAAAGAAAGTTTGCCACTTGGACCATTCTCTAGCCGTGTTTGTTCTGATGCTTAAGGTCTCGAAGAATTTCTGCTATGTTGCTGGGTGATGCAGTGTCCCAATCAAACCCATGGGTTAGTGCCAGTCGGTGTTCATGGTCACTGCCTCACCAACTCCTTCATGCAAGTGCTCTTTCAGGTTTAAACGGAACCCCATCCCACATCATGTAATACGCTGCTCTCGCTAGCTTATGAGCCAGCGCACTGTGTGCGATCGGTGCATTTGTCTTTCTCAGTTTGCGATTATAGTAGGACCTTGCTTCAGGGTCAAACCGCCGCGCCAGTTCTGATTCCTCTCCATAGGCCCATGACAGATACTTGTTTCCGTTCTTCCTATTGGTGGTCCCTTTCTTTTTCTCATTGCTGAATCTCGCTGCGGGTACCTTCCTGCAGAAGCGGTCGTCACTCTTGCCCATCACCTTGATGACTCTGTATCTAGCCGAAAACCGTAAGCACCGCTAAAGTTTTTATTCCAATAGATCGATAATTACATATAGATTGTTTGAAAGACTTTGATAGTAAGAGGAAACAGACGACATGATGAGGCTCAAAAACATTTCCATAAAGTGGAAAATAGCCGCCCCAATACTGATATTCATCGCAACAGGAATTCTTCTGACTACGTTAATCACCGCTAGGAATACCGAGTCTATTGTACTCAATGAAGTCGAACGATCCACTCTTTCAGGATACAGGGATTCAGTTCTTAATGCGCTAACCACTATGATGCTCGCAAACAATATTAAGGAAACAAAAGGACCGTATCTTGAACAGATGCGCACTGTCATAGATCTGCGGGTAATCCGATCTGAGAGGCTTGACCAGCAATTCGGCAAAGGTTCGGCAGACGAATATCCTGCTGATGATCTTGACAAAGAGGTCATTCAAAGAGGGATCGAACGGGTAGTTCTGGATGGAGAGGCAGTGCGCGGTGTTTATCCTTACATCGCCAAAGAGAAGTTCATGGGAAAGAACTGTCTGTCTTGCCACGATGTAAAGGAGGGTACTGTTCTCGGTGCGATCAGCATAAGGGTGCCTCTTAAAGAGTCTTTTCTCAGAATAAGACATATGAAGCATCTTTATGCAGTACTTGGACTGTGCGGCATTATCACAATGACCATAGTCATTTTAGTACTGATGCATCGTGTATTATCCCCACTAAAGGATCTCGTTGCAAAGGTAAGAAGAGTCGGAGAAGGCTATACAGATACCTCGTTATACCTCGATGGGAAAGATGAAATATCCCAGATGTCTCAGAACGTGGATATGGTAATAAAGCACTTTTCAACAATGCTCCATACAATTATAAGCGCATCGTCAAAAATTATGCCGGCCGTGGATACGCTCAGAATTCACGCCCGGACAACATCGGACGGTTCACAAAAACAGGCAGGCCAGGCCCATACCATTGTTACAGCTGCTGAAGAGATGACCCGAACAATTACCGATATAGCGCGAAATGCTTCAGAATCAGCCGAAACTTCAACTGAAGCCATGGAAATTGCCGAAAGTGGTAAGAAGATAACCGACGTATCTGTGGAAACAATAAACGAGCTTAATGCGTCTATTATGCACCTATCCAATATGATAGAGAAGCTTAGCAAGAGAGCATCTGATGTCGGTAATGTAGTGACTGTCATCAAGGAAATCGCTGACCAAACCAATCTGCTTGCTCTTAATGCGGCGATAGAGGCCGCCAGGGCAGGAGAGCAAGGAAGAGGGTTTGCCGTTGTTGCCGATGAGGTAAGAAAGCTGGCTGAAAAGACCATTAAGGCGACAGCTGAAATATCCGGTGAGATAGCTGCAATACAGTCGGAAACTTCTCAAACGGCGGTATCAATGTCAGAATCAACCAAAGGGGTGACAAAGGCTACGGGTCACATAGAGAATCTTAACAATGTGCTCGATATGATAGTAGAATCCATTACGAAGGTGAGAGACCAGATCAACCAGATAGCAGTTGCTGTGGAAGAGCAGTCTGCTACAGCATCTGAGGTTGCCATGAATATTGAATCGACATCGAGTATATCTCGGGAAATAGAGCAAATGGCAGGTAAAGTTACTGAAGAAGTAGAGCGCTTGTCCTCGATCGCAGCTGAGTTAGAAAATACAACGGCTAATATAAAGACCTGATTCCAATGGCAGGTGATCGGAATCAGACGGGACACTACGCCGAGTTGCATAGGATTCCCGCGGAAGAGGAAGAACCAGCTACTGAAAAAGGCTCGCATCTTCATCCCGATGCCATGATCAGTTGAAGTCCAAGTGATAGATCGCCATTGGCAAAGGTGGAGGTCGAATAACCGTCCCCAGTGCATCTCGGCGTGTCGGCGTCAACTATCAGTCGTAACAAGCACCTTTAAATTCGCATCTCAAAGGTATTTTAGGGACGTTGGTTCTCAGAGCGCATTGCTCTGACAGGCGGAAGGGGATCTTTCGATATCCTGTTGTCATGCCGCGACAAGCCCGTTTAGATGTTCCTGACGCCCTTCATCATATTATGGTGCGAGGTATAAATAAGTCTAATATATTTGAAGACGCTCAGGACAAAGCGCGATTTCTGGAACGACTCGGGGAAACGATCATAAAAGGAAAATGTGCGGTTTATGCCTGGGTCCTCATGAACAATCATGTTCATATTCTGTTTAAAAGCGCCAAGGACGGAATGTCAGCCGTCATGAGAAAGCTGCTTATGTGGTATTCGGGGTACTTCAATCGGCGTCATAGGAGAACCGGCCATCTGTTTGAAAACCGCTATAAATCCAAATGTCCCTGGATGGATATGGAAACCGTGCTGTCTCAATTCGGCAATACAAAGAGAAAGGCAATAAGCGAATACAGGAATTTTGTACAAGAAGACGTCGGCAAGGGGAGAAATGCGGAGTTGACCGGGGGCGGATTGATCCGAAGTCAGGGGGGATGGTCCCAGGTGCTGTCCATGAGGAGAAAGGGAGTTAAGGAGGCGGCGGATGAGCGGATACTGGGCAACGGGGATTTTGTCCATCAGATACTCAAAGAATTGGAAGAAAAGGAGCTTCGGCAGGCTGGTCTTGATATCGGTGAGATAATAAGGCAGGAATGCCGGAAGAGCAGAATAAGCCAGGAGGAGCTGAAGAGAGGCAAGGTGTCGGACGGGGTCCCCCGGTTAATGCAACGATGGGGATAGGTCTGGGTTATTACATTCACATTCTGAAATGAGACAAAGATTTGAGTGACGTTCTTGACTGAGTTGACTAAACCTTGAGGAACGTAGATGGTCAGTTGGTTGTAAAAACTATCTTCGTTTATATCCTGTTTTGTCCATGATCAGTCGAGTAATAAACGGGAAGAAATAGGTCAATGCCTCAATAACTCTTATCATCAGGGGCGCCGTAATCTTCTTCTTGCCCTTCAGTACCCCCTTAACGATCGTTTGTGCTGCCCGCTCCGTCGATATTACCGGAATCATTCTTTGTGCCGCCGGCAGTCGCTCTTCGCTTCCCGGGTTGTGATCCCAAAATGTGCTTTCCACCTTGGCGAAATAGACCAGCGATGTTTTGATGTGCGTCCCATACAAATCAGCCGTTAGCGCCTCATGGAATCCAATCATTGCCTTCCGCGCCGAAATATAACCCGTGGCCCCGGAAAAGGGTATTACCGCTGCGAATGACGTAACATTCACGATGTGTCCGGTATCTTTCTTCAGGAAATCCGGCAAGAAAGACTTGGTGATGAAAAATGCACCCAAATAGGGGGCTGCTATCATGTCATACACTTCCTGATACTCTGTTTCTTCAATAAACTTCCACTTGCCCCCACCGGCATTATTGATGATAATGTCCGGTACGCCTATGTCAGTCATTATATGGTTGGCAGTTTCCTTTACCGCTTTCCAATCCCCAACATCAACAGGGAAAGGATCTGCCTCGCCGCCAGCCTCCTTAATCTCCTTTGCGATTTGATTCAATCTGTCCGCATTCCTCGCAAGCAGCAGGACACGGGCTCCCCCGGAAGCAAACTTTCTTGCTGTCTCAGCCCCGATGCCACTCGATGCACCTGTGATAAGGACAATTTTCCCATTCATCTTCGTCTCCTTCTATATCGCGGCTCTTTTCGTCGCATAAGAATCTTCTTTGCTTGTCAGCGCAAGTCTCCTATCGAACCAGAAATCGCGAGTAGCTTGCTCTTTTCCGTGGATTCCTCCTCCTCCATCCTTAACTATGTCTAGGAACGGAACAACGTTTAGTCTTTAGGCCAAAAAAATCACCTCTGACCTTTGCGCAATTTGCTAATTGAGTACTCCAGTGCACCTCCCGCAATTGCCGCGAGATGTTTCTGTGGAAACATGCTGCAGCGTCCTCGGATAATAAGTGAGACGATTCCGTGAACGAGGGACCAGACTGAGAAGGCCGCCACATCCAGCTCTCCTGCCGGCAGGCAGCCGGCCGCAATGCAGTCCTCTACGTTCTTTCTGAGGAGTTCATAGGAACGTCTGCCGGCTGTCCATTCT
>DASRZP010000062.1 GCA_035686305.1 Thermodesulfovibrionales bacterium
GGAGATGGTGATGCCCGGAGACAATATCAGTGTTACGGTGGAGCTGATTGCGCCGATAGCGATGGAGAAGGAGTTGAGGTTTGCGATCAGGGAAGGCGGAAGGACTGTAGGCGCAGGCGTCGTTACCGAGGTGATTGCGTAGTCATCAATGCAAAGATCAGCAGGCGAAATGAAAAATCTAACATGTGCGATTTGCATTCTGCATGTTGCAATGGAGCGAAGTGACGGATATGAATCAGAAGATAAGAATTAAACTCAGGGCATATGACCACAGGATCCTTGACCAGTCGGTAAGGGAGATCGTCGATACGGCGCAGAGGACAGGCGCGCGAATAGCCGGTCCGGTCCCCCTTCCGACAAGAGTGAGCAAGGTTACGGTTCTTCGGTCTCCCCACGTAGACAAGAAATCAAGAGAGCAGTTTGAGATAAGGACCCACAAGCGGCTTATTGACATCTACGATCCGACACCCCAGACAGTCGACGCGCTTATGAAGCTTGAGCTTGCAGCAGGTGTTGATGTGGAGATAAAACTATGACAGGCATTCTCGGCAAGAAACTCGGTATGACGCAGGTATTTGCTGAGGATGGAAGAGCGATCCCTGTAACCGTAATAGAGGCTGGGCCGTGCTGTGTTATTCAGGTAAAGACGCTTTCTAGAGACGGTTATGAGGCCGTTAAAGTTGGCTTTTCTGAGATTCGCAAGGCAAAAAAGGTGAATAAGGCCATGTCCGGAGTATTCAAAAAGGCCGGTGTAGCGCCTTACGGAATAATAAAAGAGTTCAGGATGGGCAATCTCAAGGTCGGCGATTTCATCAGGGCCGAAATGTTCAACAAAGGTGACAGGGTTAAGGTCTCAGGAGTCTCGAAGGGCAAAGGGTTCCAGGGAGTCATGAAGAGACTTAACTACGCGGGCGGACCTGGTTCCCACGGGTCCATGTTTAACCGTGCGCCTGGTTCCATAGGAGCAAGTTCTTTTCCTTCGAGAGTTTGGAAGAACAAGGGGTTGCCTGGGCATATGGGGAGTGAGAACGTTACGACCAAAAATCTCACTGTTGTCGATGTAAAGCCTGAACAGAACCTTCTGCTCGTCAAAGGCTCTGTCCCGGGTGCGAACGGCACCTATCTGGAGATTGAGAAGGGGGATTGAGATGCCGGATATAGAGATGAAGGATACAAAGAACAACGCGAAGGGGAAAGTCAGTCTTCCCGATACGATCTTCGGACTAGGCAAGAGAGCAGATATCATTCATGCATCTGTTGTGAACTATCTGGCTAACCAGAGACAAGGCACACACGCGACCAAGACCAAAGGACTCATCAGCGGTGGCGGCAAAAAGCCATGGAAACAGAAACATACCGGAAGGGCACGTGCGGGAAGCAACCGTTCTCCGCTCTGGCGGGGCGGTGGAACGATCTTCGGGCCTCAGCCTCGGGATTATTCATTCAAGCTACCGACTAATATGAGAAGGAGGGCCCTGGCAGAGGCTCTATCAGCGAAACTCGCTGACGGAGGGTTAACGGTGGTTGAAGGGATTGTCATCGAAAAACCGAAGACAAAGGCGATACAGGAAGTGATCAAGAATCTCGGCCTAGACGGGAAAAGTCTCCTCATAGTCCTCCCCGAGAAAAATGAAAACATTCTTCTCTCATCGAGGAACATACCCGGTGTGAGGGTTGCGAGGGTCATGGACCTTAATCCTTATCAGATCCTGACGCACGAGAGGATCCTCATGACCGCAGACGCTGTCAGGGCAATGACAGAGGCTGGTGAACAATGAAGAACATCTATACGGTGATCAAGAAGCCGCTCTTCACCGAGAAGGGGGCAATGCTGAAGGAGGCTGAGAATAAAGTCCTCGTTGAGGTGAGTGTCGATGCCAATAAGCTTGACATAAAAAAGGCGATCGAGGAGATATTCAAGGTCAAAGTTGACAAGGTGGCCACGATCAGGACAGAAGGAAAGTGGAAGAGACACGGCAGGTCTCTCGGCAAGAGGCCTGACAGGAAAAAAGCAATTATTACCCTGAAAAAGGGTGAAAAACTCGATTTTGTTGAGGGTGCATAATGGCAGTCAAGAAATATAATCCCACATCCCCGGGAACACGGTTCCAGTCGGTCTCCGATTTCGAGGAGATTACCGCGAAGAAGCCCTATGAGCCCTTGCTGAGGGCACTGAAGAGATCGGGCGGACGGAATAATCAGGGTTGTGTCACAGCTTGGCAGCGGGGCGGAGGCAACAAGAGAAGGTACCGGCTCATAGATTTCAAGAGAAACAAGTTCGGCGTGGCCGCTTCAGTTGAGACTATTGAGTACGACCCGAACAGATCTGCGAGGATAGCACTCCTCAAATACCGCGACGGCGAAAGGAGATATATCCTTGCACCCTTAGGTCTCAAGGTCGGTGAAGAGCTCTTTTCAGGCTCCGGGGTCGAGATCAAGATCGGCAATGCACTGCCCTTGAGCGAGATACCTCTTGGAACGTTTATTCATAACATAGAATTTCGTCCGGGCGAAGGCGCAAAGCTTGCACGAAGCGCGGGCTCATCGGCACAACTCATCGCAAAGGCCGACGACTATTGCCACGTAAAGCTTTCGTCGGGTGAGGTGAGGCTTATCCCCCCGCTCTGTATGGCAACGATAGGTCAGGTGAGCAACCCTGATCACGAAAATATATCCTTTGGAAAGGCCGGGAGAGTGAGGTGGCTCGGGAAAAGACCTCACGTGAGAGGTGTCGCCATGAACCCCATAGACCATCCTCTCGGCGGCGGTGAGGGGAGGAGTTCCGGCGGAAGGCCCGCCTGCTCCCCATGGGGGAAGCCCGAGGGCGTCAAGACCCGCCATAATAAGAGGACGGATAAATTCATCATAAAGAGGCGAGGAGGTAAGTAATGCCGAGGTCCTTAAAGAAAGGTCCTTTTGTTGATGAGAAGCTGATGAAAAAAGTGAATCAGATGGTCGAAACGGGGGAGAAGAAGATCATCAAGACATGGTCGAGGAGATCCACCGTTGTGCCGGAGTTTATCGGATTTACCTTTGCGGTCCACAATGGCAGGAAGTTTATCCCTGTCTATGTAACGGAAAATATGGTGGGGCATAAACTGGGTGAATTCTCTCCGACAAGAACGTTTAAGGGACATGCGGGTTCACAGAAATCTGCATCGAAGGGTTAAGTATGGAAGCAAAAGCGATATTGAAATATGCAAGGATCACACCAAGGAAGGCAAGAAGGGTCGTCGATCTTGTGAGGGGCAAAAAGGCAGGAGAGGCCCTCATTGCCCTGAGGTTCATGCCTTACCGTGGGTCCGCATTCATCGAGAAGATCCTGAAGTCGGCAATGTCAAATGCCGAGCAGAAGAAGGTGGTAAATCCTGAAGAGATGGTGATCGAAAAGGCCTATGTAGATCAGGGGCCTGTTATGAAGAGGATGGAGCCGAGGTCTATGGGCAGGGCGAACGTTATCAGGAAGAGGTCCTCTCATATAACATTGATTTTGTCAGAGAAAAAATAACATTGGAGGTCGACGTTGGGTCAGAAGACACATCCGATAGGAAATAGGCTAGGGATAATAAAGACATGGGAGTCCCGGTGGTTCTCGAAAAGGGATTATGCCAATCAATTGATAGAAGACCTCAATGTGCGGAAGGCTATCAAGAAGAGGCTCTTCCATGCCGGGGTATCAAAGATAGAGATCGAGAGGGCCGGGCAGAAGATACGGATTATTATCCATACCGCGAGGCCCGGCATCATCATCGGGAAAAAGGGCGCTGAAGTCGAAAAACTGAGGAAGGATGTTGAGGTGCTGACCGGACGTGAAACGTCGATTGATATTAAGGAAATAAGGAAACCCGAGGTGGACGCACAGCTCGTTGCGGAGAACATCGCCCTACAACTCGAAAAGAGGGTTTCATTCAGACGGGCCATGAAAAAGGCTGTTGCCTCTTCATTAAGATTCGGTGCACTCGGCATAAGGGTTGCCTGCTCAGGAAGGCTCGCGGGCGCTGAAATTGCGAGGACTGAATGGTACCGAGAAGGAAGGGTGCCCCTTCACACCTTCAGGGCCGACATCGAGTATGGTTTTGCCGAGGCACTGACGACATACGGAAAGATCGGCGTTAAGGTCTGGATTTACAGTGGCGACATACTCCCTGAACCGCATAGAGCCGGTGAAGGCTTTGCGGCGTAGCGTCTTTGTAACGAGGTGATCGAACAATGTTAATGCCGAAGAAAGTTAAATTCAGGAAGATGCAGAAGGGCAATATGAATGGAAAGGCCTATCGGGGCGCTGACGTTTCCTTTGGCGAGTTCGGCCTCAAGGCCCTTGAGCCCGGATGGGTCACATCGAGGCAGATAGAGGCGGCGAGAATAGCCATAACGAGGCACGTGAAAAGAGGCTGTAAGGTCTGGATACGGATATTCCCGGACAAGCCGATAACGAAAAAACCTGCTGAAACGAGAATGGGAAAGGGTAAGGGGTCACCCGAGTACTGGGTGGCAGTGGTAAAGCCCGGAAGGGTGCTCTACGAGATGTCAGGAGTAACCGAGGATGTTGCAAAGGCTGCTCTGAGGCTCGCTCAGCATAAGCTCCCCATCGCGACAAAATTTGTTAGTAGGGAGGAGATCGTACGATGAAGCCTTCTGCATTGCGCGAATTAACCATGGATGAGCTCAGGGTGAAGGATCAGGATTTGCGAAGAGAACTTTTCAATTTGAGGTTCCGTCTCGCCACAGGAGAGGTAGAGAACCCGATGCGTATCCGCGCTGTTCGGAGGGATATTGCACGAGTCTTGACGGTGATGACGGAAAAGGGGAAGGCGTAGCAGGTTCTCCTTACAGGGAGATTGCTCATTGAGCGCCAGAGAGAGGTAGATAGAGATGCCAAAGAAGATTTATTCAGGTAAGGTCGTGAGCGACAAGATGGACAAGACCGTCGTGGTGGCCGTCACAAGGCTTTATCAGCACCCTGTGTACAAGAAGACCGTGAAGCAGGTCACGAAATTCAAGGCTCACGACGAAGAGAACAAGTACAAGACCGGAGACACGGTTTCCATCATTGAGACGAGGCCGCTGAGCAAGGGGAAACGGTGGACGGTACTGGATGTGAAAGAAAAGGCTTAAGGAGTTATCGAGATGATACAACCGAGGAGCAATCTTGAGGTAGCGGACAATTCTGGGGCAAAAAAGGTCCAGTGCATAAAGGTCTTGGGAGGCTCTCATAGGCGGTATGCGAGGCTCGGCGATGTTGTAGTCGTAAGCGTTAAGGAGGCTATTCCTGAAAGCAATATTAAGAAGGGCGACAAGGCAAAGGCCGTTGTGGTGAGGACAAAGAAGGAGCACAGGAGGCCCGACGGCACCTATATCAGATTTGACCAGAATGCTGTGGTGCTCATAAATCCACAGAATGAGCCGATCGGAACGAGGATATTCGGTCCCGTTGCAAGGGAGCTCAGATGGAAGGAATTTATGAAGATCATTTCACTTGCTCCAGAGGTTCTTTAGGAGGGTTCATGGGCTTAGGAATAAAGAAGCAGGATACGGTAATCGTAACGACCGGTAAAGAGAAGGGGAAAAGGGGCAGGGTTCTTTCTGTTGCTCCCTCGGAGCACAAGGTTGTCATAGAGAAGGTCAATATTATCAAGAAACACATGAAGCCGAACAAGAAGTACTCCCAGGGCGGGATTATCGAAAGGGAAGCCCCGGTTCATATATCGAATGTTATGCTGGTATGTCCCAAATGCGGCAAACCTACCCGGACCGGAAACACCCTCCTCGAGGGCGGGAGGAAGGTGAGGTCATGCAAGAAATGTAAGGAGGTCATAGACCAGTAATGCTTCCGCGATTAAAGGAGAAATATAAAGAGCATGTGGTCCCCGCGCTCATGAAGGAGTTTTCCTACAGGAACGTTATGGAGGTGCCGAAGCTGGTAAAGGTCGTGATCAATGTCGGTCTCGGCGAGGCTATTCAGAACATCAAGCTCCTCGACGCCGCGCAGAAAGAACTCTCGATGATCAGCGGCCAGAAGGCGGTTATCACCAAGGCGAAGAAATCTATAGCGTCATTCAAGCTGCGACAGGGTATGCCGATAGGGTGCAAAGTAACTCTGAGGGGAGACAGGATGTACGAATTGCTTGACAGGCTCATCAGTGTGGCACTGCCAAGAATCAGGGACTTTAAGGGCGTTTCAGGAAAGGCCTTTGACGGAATGGGCAATTATACCTTGGGAATAAAGGAGCAGTTCATATTCCCTGAAATAGACTACGACAAGGTCGAGATGGTTCATGGAATGGATATTACGATCTGCACGACAGCAAAGACTGATGCCGAGAGCAAGGCCCTCTTACGGCATATGGGAATGCCTTTCAGGAAATAGGTGGGGATGATTTGCGGCTTGCATACCTGTGATTGCGCGGATCGGAAGACGGGCTCCCTGTCATGAGAAGAGAAGAATCAATCGGCAATCATCACATTTATCGATAGAGAGGGGTGACCATGGCAAAGAAATGCATGATAGAAAAGGTGAAGAGGCAACCGCAGTTCAAGGTGAGGGCCTACAACAGGTGCAGACTCTGCGGAAGGCCGAGGGCCTTTCTCAGGAAGTTCGGCATGTGCAGAATTTGTTTCAGAACGCTAGCGCTCCGGGGGCAGATCCCCGGTGTGACAAAATCAAGCTGGTAGAGGTGAAGGGATGTTGACTGATCCTATTGCAGATATGCTGACGAGGATAAGAAATGCTGCTCTGATCAAGGCGGAGAAGGTTGATATACCGGCATCGAAGATAAAGCTCGAGATTGCCAAGATCCTCAAGGAGGACGGTTTTATCAGGGCCTATAAGATATTGAAAGACAAGAAGCAGGGCATCCTCAGGCTTACCCTCAAATACGTCGAAGACGACAACGCGATATCGGGTTTGAAGAGGGTGAGCAAACCGGGGCGAAGGGTATACGTTGGAAGCGAAGAGATACCGAGGGTGATGGGAGGGGTCGGAATTGCGATCCTTACGACACCGAAGGGGATTTTGAGCGACAGGTCATGCCGTCGCGACGGTATCGGCGGTGAGGTCATCTGTTACGTCTGGTAAGGAGAAGCTAAGTCATGTCGAGAATCGGTAAGAAAGTCATAGATGTTCCGAGCGGTGTTGAAATCAAACTCGATGGCAATGCCATCTGGGTGAAGGGGCCGAAGGGAGAGCTGAGCTGGAATTATCCTGAAAAGATCTCTGTATCACTCAAGGAGGGGAAACTTCAGGTGAGCAGATCATCTGATTTCAAGGAGGACAGGTCGCTGCACGGCCTTACGCGGAGTTTAATCGCGAATATGGTTGTGGGGGTGTCCCGCGGGTACGAGAGAGTCCTTGAGATTACAGGAGTCGGTTACCGGGCACAGGTCCAGGGGAACAAGATCACCTTCACTCTCGGTTATTCTCATCCCGTCGAGTACCAGTTGCCTGAGGGGATGAGCGCTGCTGTCGATCAGAAGCAGACGACGATAACCCTCAGGGGAGTGGACAAGCAGCAGATCGGACAGATGGCGGCCAACATAAGGGCCCTGAGATCCCCGGACATTTATAAGGGTAAGGGAGTACGATATGCCGGAGAGAGAATTAAACTCAAGGTCGGGAAGGCCGGCAAGAAATAGGTGACGAGGAGGTAGGAGCTTTGGCTGAAAGTACTCGAAAAAGTAAGGAAAGACGCCATATACGGATAAGAAAGAAGGTCTTCGGAACAACTGAGAGGCCGCGGCTTTCCGTTTACAGAAGTCTGGATCACATATACGCCCAGATCATCGATGACACAAAGGGCGAAACTCTCGTAGCTGCCTCAACCCTTGAAGGAGAACTGAAGTCAGAGAAGGGACACAAGGGGAATGTGGGTCTGGCAAAGAAGGTCGGAGAGCTGATAGCGAAAAAGGCTGTGGATAAGGGGATCAGGAAGGTTGTCTTTGACAGGGGTGGCTACCTGTATCACGGAAGAGTAAGGGC
>DASRZP010000063.1 GCA_035686305.1 Thermodesulfovibrionales bacterium
TAAAGAGCTGATCCGTAATATTCAAACCTTCGTGGACCATTACAATGAAAAGGCTGCACCCTTTATTTGGACCGCTACCGCTGATTCTATCTTCAAGAAATTAAAACGACTTATGTCACTTATTAATGACACAGGACACTAGATCCGCCTATCTAACAAAGTGCAGCGGTACAATCTCCATATCAAGCGCCAGGTAACTATGGCAACCCATTTTGAGCCCACCAATAATACGCCGCCATCTCGACGTCCGCCAGTCTCCACCCATTAACTGCGCCCGTCGACGCACATGTATAGGTGACATTGGCAGTATTGAGCGCGTTCGCAATCTTCAATAACGACGGAAGGTACTGAGCTAAGAACATGGAGAGGTTATGGTCGTAAGAATTGCGCTGGTAAATAGCAAGTCTGCTGGTTGTGTGCTTGCCCGTCGACCACTCACGGCGAAAATCGGTTAGAGAAAGCGGTGTCCCTGTGGCCGACATCGCTGGAATACTATTGAAGAAATATGAAGCGTGCCGGTCAACGGCTGGCGCTGCTCAAAGTCATACCTTCCTATAAAATCAATGGCTGCGTGAGATTCCGGCTGGAGGAAGTCCTGTCACACATTGAGACTTGCAAAGTGCCATCCGAATCTGGTAGGACCAGGAAAGAGGTGCGTTAATGGGTCTCTTCCGTAAAAACAAAATCTGGTACTTTGCAATCATGCGGGACGGTCGTAGGATTCAAAAATCCACTGGTACCAGCAATAAGATGCTCGCCAAAAGAATCTATGAGCAGACCCTCGCTGAGGTTGTCAAAGGTAAGTGGTTTCGGTATGAACAGGCACGACGTATTAGCTTCAAATCACTTGTAGAAAAGTACACAAATAGGTATCAACGGAAAAGGGACCCTGTAACGATTAAGCCCCTTCTTGCCTTCTTCGGAGATAAGACCTTGGCCGACATCGCCATATCCGATGTGGAAAATTATGTTCTTGAGAGGATGAAGTCCCCAAAGAAACTATCACATGCAACGATCTACCAAGAGTATAGTCTTGGCAGAAGGATTTTCAATGTCGCCAGAAAAACATGGCAGATGGTTGAGTCAAACCCATTTGGAGACTTCGACTATAAGGAGCTGCTTGACACGGACAATCCCAGGAAGCGGTCACTTTCACTGGATGAGGAGATTCAACTGCTTCACAACGCCCATAGTAACGATATCGGTGATTTCATCGTAGCATCGGTTCACTCAGGGTGTCGCAGAGGAGAGGTTCTCAGTTGGGACTGGCATGAGACAGTAGACCTATCCAACAGGGTTTTGACTGTTAGGGTGTCGAAGCGCATTAGGAAGAAGGTCGTTTATAAGCACATCCCGATGACCGAAATTCTGTATAAGATTCTTCTCAGAAGGTCAAAAATAGTGCATATCTCCGGGAAGGTATTCCCTATGGATATTCATGACGTGAGGTATGCCTTTGATGAAACTGTCAAACGGGCGGGGATTAAGAACACTCGGTTGCATGACCTACGCAGGACGTTTTCCACTCGACTTGACGAGTGTCAAGTACCCCTGCATATCATCAAGGTACTGATGGGACATTCGATGAATAATGATGTGACCGAGACACATTATATCAACCGGGTGGCAGAGAGCCTGAGACCTTATATCCTGCTGTTAGACAAATACTATGAAAAGCACGGGATTAGTCTTGATGACGTGTTGAAACGTGCGGGGTAGGTTCCATTTGAAAGATGAAAAGGTGAAAAGTCTTCCATATTTTCTGTCTGTTGCGATTATGTCTGCTCTAATTTTGCTGCACCCTGGAAATGAACTATTGCGAAATAGGTGGAAAATACTTTAAAATCAATGCAGCCGGTGTGGTGGAACTGGCAGACGCGCCGGACTCAAAATCCGGTGGGGGCAACCCCGTGAGAGTTCGATTCTCTCCACCGGCACCAAGCGGTTTCCAGCAGCATAAGATAGGAAACGGTTTCTCTTTCCACTCATCACGGGAGGATGGATGGTCTGGAGTTTTTCGTTTCAGTTGATGCCGGACGACGAGTTCATCGAGGACACAACAGGAAGGCATCAGGCATACCATCGGGAGTTAAAAGAGAAGATGCAGGAAATTCGCGACTGCCAAAGGCCGGTGAAAAGACCGGTCTCCCAGGAGATAAAGAAACGGGAGCCTCTCGATATGCTCACCGTTTTGAGGAGGCACTCCCAGCTTACGGAAGATGAATTTGATGAAAAAGTTCGAACCCTCCATTCAATCAACCTGTAGGAAGGGGTTTGCTCCCGCTGTCGGAACCATGAGAATATTCCTGGCGGTATTAGCCTTCCTTGTGCTTACTGCCGAGACGCCTTCTCCGTGGGGAATAGAAGAACTCATAGGTAGACAGGCTCCCGACTTTGCCCTGACAGATTTGAAGGGAGACAAGATATCCCTTTCTTCTTTTCGAGGGAAAGTGGTGTTGATAAACTTCTGGGCAACCTGGTGCCCTCCCTGTCGGGATGAGATGCCGTCACTCAACAGGCTGTTTAAGGGTTTGCGAAATGAGGGGCTTGCTGTTCTTGCCGTTTCGACGGACAAGAGATTGAGCGACGTGAAAGGGTATGTAAGCGGACATCCGGTCGATTTTCATGTCCTGATAGACGCGGAGCTAAAGACCTCCAGACGATATAAGGTTTTTTCAATGCCGACGACCTTTCTCCTTGACAGGAAGGGGGTTATTATCAAGAGGTATCTCGGTGAAGAAGCCTGGGATTCCCCTGAGATTATAAAAGAGATCAGAAAGGCCCTCTCACCTCAAAAATGACGGCCATTTCGATCTTGCCTGCGAATCGGACGTCGCCCCCGATGATTATGAATGATATAGTGTGGGTTAATAAGAATTCCAGAGATGGCAGGAGACGAGCCTTCCTGAGAATTCCTTGCCAGCCGGCGCTTCGAGACGAGGGATTATGACATCGCAGGGTTCAAACCGTTTGGGGCACCTCGGGTGAAAGGGACATCCCGAAGGGATGTCGATGGGACTCGGTACTTCGCCTTTCAGAATAGTCCTTGCCCGTCCCTCGTCCGGTCTTATCTTTGGTGCAGAAGAGAGGAGGACATCGGTATAGGGATGGAGAGGATTGCCGAAGAGTTCCTCGGCCTTCGCATGTTCCACAATTTTCCCGAGATACATCACCGCTATTTCGTCGCTGAAGTACTGGACCACCCTCAGGTCATGGCTGATGAAGAGGAAAGAGATCCTTGACCGCTTCTTGAGTTCCTGGAGTATGTTCAGTATCTGTGCCTGAATGGAGACATCGAGTGAAGACAGGGGCTCATCGGCCACGATCATTCGCGGTGAAACTGAGAGGGCCCTTGCTATGCATATCCTTTGCCTCTGGCCCCCGCTGAACTCGTGAGGATAACGGCCGAGGACGTCGGCCTGGAGCCCGACGCTTTCCAGGAGGCTCACGACCCGGTCCCTGAGACCGGATTTCCTGACAACGTTATGAATTCTGAGCGGTTCTGACAGGGTATCGTAGACCGTCATCCTCGGGTTCAGCGACGCAAAGGGGTCCTGGAATATTATCTGAGCCGACTTCCTGAACTCGCGAAGGGAATCCCCCTTGAGTTCGAAAATGTTCCTCTTGTCGAAGAAGGCGGCACCCGACGTGGGAGGGATCAGTCTCAGGACAAGACGTGCAACCGTCGATTTTCCGCATCCGCTCTCGCCAACAAGGGAGAAGACAGACCCCTCTTTGACGGCAAAGGTCATTCCATCTACAGCCTTTACCGAGGCTTGCTTCGAGAAGGCCCCTTTCTTGACGGCAAAGTATTTTGAGAGATCGACTACATCGATGATTCCCACGTGATCTCCTCTGACCTGATACACCGGGCGAAATGTCCCTGAACAATCTCCCTTAAGACGGGCTCTTCCTTCTGACACTCGGGAACCATGAAGGGACACCTGTTCGAAAACGTACAACCCAGAGGGAGTTGATCTGGCCTTGGAACAAAGCCCCTGATCGGTTTCAAGGGAACCCCCCTCTGTTTCGGAAGAGAATCGAGAAGTCCCATAGTGTAAGGGTGCTTCGGACTCTCGAGCACCCGGGAAACCCGTGAGAGTTCCACAATCCTCCCTGCATACATGACAGCCGCCCTTTCCGCGTTTTCAGCAACGACACCGATATCATGAGTTATCAGCAGGACAGCCATCTTCCGCTCCTCCCGGAGGCTCCTCATGAGATCGAGTATCTGGGCCTGTATCGTCACGTCCAGGGCCGTTGTTGGTTCGTCGGCAATGAGAAGGGAGGGGCTGCATGAGATCGCCATCGCTATCATGACTCTCTGCCTCATACCTCCTGACATCTGATGGGGATATTCCCTCACACGAACCTCGGGGGAGGGGATCTTCACTGCCCTCAGGAGTTCCACAGCCCTGTCCAGTGCTTCTTTTTTTGAGAGCCCTTGATGTGTTGTTATGACCTCAGCGATCTGGTAGCCGATGGTGAGCACGGGGTTGAGTGACGTCATGGGTTCCTGGAATATCATCGACATATCTTTGCCTCTGAGGCTGCGCATGCTCTCTCTATCGAGCTTCAGGAGGTCTCTGCCACTGAACTCGATGGCGCCCGAGGCGAACGAGTTTTCTGGCAATAACCCCATGATGGCAAGTGCCGTAAGACTCTTCCCACAACCGCTTTCACCGACAAGACCGAAAATCTCGGCCTTCTGTATTATGAAACTGAGTTTTTTTACGACATCGAGCGGGGCTGGGGAACCATGAAAGGAAATGGATAGATCCCTCACTTCGAGCAGGGACACCGGTTCTACTGTTCCTCTTGTCTGAAAAGCTTGAGGTACGTCGTTGCCTCTTTCAGGTTCGGATTACGGGCAGCAGCGCGCTCCCACTCCTCAAAGGCAAGTCCGATCATCCCTTTCATATAATAAGTAATGCCGAGTTGGACCCAAGCCTGGCCATAGTCGGGATTGCTCTCCTTCGCCCTTGTAAACTGGACCACTGCCTCTTCATAGTCCCCCTTGCTTCTGAGGGCCATCCCGAGTTTCGTGCAGATGTCTGCAGCACCCCCGTGAAGCTTGAGCGCCTTGCGATACTCCTCAATGGCTTCATCAAGCATACCAAAATCGAGATAAATATTCCCGATCTTGTAATGCTCGTTGGCAAGTTTGCCGGCAGCAAAAGGGTCAAGGGCAGAGGGTGAGGTGTGGGCTATCTTGGCTGCGAGAAAAAAGACCTCCTGGGCTTTCTTGAACTCGCCCATATCATTGTATGCGATGACAAGGTTAAGGGATGCCTCAGTATACTTGGGATTCAGCTGAACGGCACGGACGAAGAAGCTCGAGGCTTCGTGAACCCTGCCGTTCAGATGTGCGATCACTCCCAGCATATTCCAGACATCCGCGTAGCCAGGGCCCTGTTCTATAACATCTTTCAGAACAGATTCAGCCTCGGCGTATCTACCTGCCTCAAAAAGTTCCTTGCCCAGTTGATGGGAGTCATAGAGCTCGTTCTTCATGCTTGAAGAAGTATATGAGTTAAAAGGATTCTTTGTCAAGAAGGAGCTAATAGGTTGAACGTATTCGCCCTGTTTTCCTGTCAAAAAGTATCCTGTCCACCAGTCTGTTGTCCCGGTATATGTCCGCCTCTATGAATCTCTCCTTGTGTTTCATGTTTGTTGCCCGGAGCCCCTTGCTTCCGAAGTACCCTGCTATGGCCCTTTCGGCCTCCGAAGGCCCGAGGCTCTCCCTGCACGTGCCGTAGGCACTGCACCATTGGCTGTAATCGCCGTAAGGCGTAACGCGGTCGGCTGCGTAAGAGACAGTGGCAGTAAGAAGAAAGAGCATTGCTGAAATGATATAGGTCATCGGCATACTCCCCTATCCTTATTCAACTCCAAAAGCATGAAGAAAATATGAAGAAGCTTCATATCCCGTCGAGACCCTTGATAACGACAACCTTTTGGCGTGAGGTTAAACCCCTGACGACACGTATAGAGCTCCTGGCAATTCCAAGCTCTTCAGAAAGGACTTCGATAAGTTGCTCATTTGCAGCTCCGTCAACGGGAGGTGCGGTGAGGTTAACCTTAATCGTTTCGCCGACTACCCCTCCGATTCCCTTTCTTGATGATCGCGGCTGGACCCTGACATTCATTACAATCCCGTCTTTTGTCTTCTTAAAGGGTAGTCTCATTTTTTGCATGACCTATTAGGGCTGAGGGAAGGGAGCGAAAATTCGTCTGGTACTGCCTTATCTCACCCCCGGCACTTTCTCTCATCGGGCAGCCATATCCTGAATGCCGTTCCTTCTTTGACCTCGCTTCTGACCTCGATTCTCCCCCCCATGACATCGACAAGCTCCTTCACAATCGAAAGCCCTATGCCGATCCCTTTATCCGGTCTCTCCCTGCCCCTGTAAAACCTCTTGAATATATTCGGAAGCTCTTCTTCCGGGATACCGATTCCGGTGTCTCTCACTTCAACAAAAAATTCTCCGTCAACCTTGCCGTAGTCGAGGGAGACCCCTCCTTCCTCGGTATATTTGAGGGAATTCGAGATGATGTTCTTGAGTATCCTTTCGAGTTTATCAAAGTCGGTCACAACGTCAATATCGGCGTTGCCGAGCATCGTGAATTGAAGCCCTTTCTCATGGAAGACCGGTTCGATAGAGCTCTCTATTTCCCTGAGAAATTCCTTCAGGTTCACCCTTCTGTGCTCACCGGGAGCAAAGAAACTCGCCTCTGCCTTTGTCAGGTCTTCGATTCCCTCAACGAGTCTTGTCAGTTTCTCTAGTTCGATTCTTACGGTTTCGAGGCCCTCTGATCTGTCCTCGATGACTCCGTCGATCATGGCCTCTACCTGTGCCTTCATGATCGCGAGAGGGGTCCTCAGCTCGTGAGCAATGTTCGATGTGAGGCGCTTTCTCAGCCCCTCCTCCTTCTCGAGGGCCTCAGCCATATAGTCGAATCTTTCGGACAGCGCTGCAATCTCATCACCCAGGAATCTGCCCAGCCTGAGCCTTGATGGCGGCATCTGCTCCACTCTTACGCTAAAGTCACCCCTTGCCACCCTGTCTGCCGCTGCCTTCAGCTTCTTGATTGGACGAGAGAGATAGAGGCTGAAGAAAACGGCCATGGCTACTGCGCCGGCGCCCGCGATAACGAAAGACATGATGAGAAAGTTCCAGCCCCTTCTCTTGAATATGGTCTCTTTGACGACACCCGTCCCGCTCTTGGTCAGGGGTCTGACCAGGAGCGTGCCGAGTTCCCTATCCTCGATATAGAGGGGGTACCGCTCGTAGTCGCCTTCTGCCCCGTGGACATGAATAATGGACTCCATCCTCCGTTTCATAGCGGGGGGGAGGGACCCCATGACACTATGGGAGTCGGCAAGCTTCGTCCCGTCCCTGTCTTCGACTCTTATATCAAAGCCGAGCATCATGCCCCAGTGGATCGTCTCAGACAAGAGGTTCATATCCCACGTTCCGTCGTGATAGCTGCCTTCCACGGAAGCCATGACCCAGTACAGATGGTCCTCCCTCGTGCCCTTCATATACTCATCAAAATCGTTCATGATAAGCTGCACAAAGATAAGGTTCGATATGAGGGCAGTGAGGATTACGAGGAGAAAGGCGAGAAAAAGCTTATTCCTCATCGGGCACGCCGGTAAACTTATAGCCGACTCCGTAAACGGTCTTGATGAACTGGGGGTTTCTTTGGTCGTCTTCGATCTTGTGTCGCAAGTTCTTAACATGGGCATCAACGGTCCTGTCATAGCCCTCAAAGTCATAGCCCTGGACCATATTGATAAGTTGGAGCCTCGACAGCACCCTGCCAGGCCTTTCAGCAAGGATCACCAAGATCTTGAATTCCGTATGCGTCAGGGACAACGGCTCCCCCTTTTTCTTCGCCTCAAGAGTTTCCGTGTCCATGACGAGAAGTCCGTTATTGAAACTCAGGACCTTCCTTGCCAATTTTCTTGTCCTCCTCGTGTGGGCCTTTACCCGTGCCACGAGCTCCCTGGGACTGAAGGGCTTCACAACATAATCATCTGCCCCTATGCCGAGCCCCCGTATCCTGTCCTCTTCTCCGCTCTTTGCCGTAAGCATGATGATCGGAACGTCCGAAGACTCCCGCACAGCCTTACAGAGGTCTTCGCCCGAGATATCAGGGAGCATAAGGTCGAGGATGATGAGATCGGGACTGATCTTCAGGAGGCCCATGGCCTTTTCCCCGGTATCAGCCACCACGGCGCTGAAACCTTCCCGTTCAAGATACATTACAACGATGTCCGAGATCTTCTTCTCGTCTTCAACGACCAATATTGTTCCTGGCTTCCCAGTGTCCATAATACCCCTCTCCTAAGAGCCATGTTATTGCAGCGAGGAGAACTCCTCCTATGACGTCCACGACATAATGATACCTGCAGTATACCGTCGAAAAGATGAGCATCGCCATGACGGGCAGCGCTACGAAGAAGAACATCCTGTGGAACCGGTATCCGAGGGCCGAGACAACGAGGGCCACGCCTGTGTGTCCGCTCGGAAAGGCATCCCTCTTAATCCCCTCGAGGCTGTTAAGCATGGCCTGGACAGGTTCCGCGGCAACGATGCCCTTCAGTTCGAGGGACTGAAGGTGAACCATGGTGTACCGCGGGCCGAGAGCAGGGAAGAGCATATATCCGATATAGGAAAGATAAAAGCAGAGGAGGATCAGGAAGACCGCCCTGTTAAAATCATGCTCCCTCTTCTCGAACTTTAATATGAGACAGAGAGAGATGGGGAGGAAGTAATAGGTCGAATAGGCGATCTGGAAGATATCAGTCAGGAGAGGGCTATAGATGGATTCCAGAGCGACTGTCGGGTAGCTCTTAAAGATAAGGTAATCAAGCCTTATGAGCATCGGGTCGATATCCCGTGGATTGATTGCATGAACAAGGGCTTCCAGACTGTCGAAAACGATGAGTACACAGACGATGGGGAAGATGACGGTCCGCGCAAAGTCCCCAAACCTCGTTTTCCACAGGACGTCCTCATTCTTCATGAGCATGATCTGAACAAGGCAGGGGAGAGCATAGAGCGCGATGATGGCAGGTGCGTGGCGGATCTTCCCGTGAAAGACCACGGCAACGGCCATGAGGAAGCAAAGAAAGATTACTGTCAGCGATTCGGCAGGCCTGAAACGGAAGACGATCCTCATCAGAGTCTTGACAGCGCCCTCCTCATGGCCTTTTCTTTCCTCGACAACTTCAGGGGATTGCCTTTCCGTCGGTCATGCCCCGGGGTATCATCCTCGTCCTTTTCACCATCTGAAGGGTCAGGGTAAGAGTACGGCCGGGATCCCGGCGCTTCGATATGAGGGAGGAAGGCATCGGATGGCAGAGGGATGCAGTTTCGTGACCATGCATGATCGGCAATCTCGCGATCAGAGCTGACAACAATCCATTCTCGCCTCTCCGTCGAAATGATCCTCTTTATGACAAGGTCAGCCTTCTCCCCGAGCCGTGAATATACGATCCTCACTCCGCTCCTCATGGAAGAGCTCTCGGCGCCTCTGCCGGACTTCCAGCCGTCAAAGACGACAACGATGCTGTGCCTCCGGTTCTTGTTGTAGTGTATAAGGCGGCCGATGAGCCTTTCCCTTTGGCCTTCGAGGTCCCTATGATAGATGCCGATAAGATTGTAACCGTCTATAATGATAGAAGAAATCTTCTGCTCCGTGCTAGGAAAAATCGTTTATGGTCAGGATGGAGTGAACAGGATAGCCCAGCTTCTCTATGTTCTGCCTGCCTTCACTTTCACATCGGTCGAGGAGGATGATGACCGCCATGATATTCAGCCCGGCCTTTCTCGCGGCTTCGATAGCCTTTATGGTCGAGCCCCCTGTTGTGACCACGTCATCTATGATGATGACCTCATCATCGGGACCGACATTCCCCTCGATCTGGCTCATCGTCCCGTGGCCCTTCGGCTCCTTCCGGATGACCAGGGCCTCGATAGGCTCCTGCCTCAGATAGGAGGTATAGGCAGTTGCTGTCGCAATGGGGTCGGCTCCCATCGTGAGCCCACCGATGGCCTTCGGACTCAGCCCTAGCTCCTTGATCTTATCAAAGACGAGGGAGCCTACGAGGCACTGTCCTTCAGGGGAATAGGTGGTCTTCTTCAGATTGAAATAGAAGCTACTCATCTTGCCAGAGGAGAGCCGGAAGGTGGGGGTATCGGCTTTCTGGAGCGAGTGTTTCTTTATGTAATCGATGAGCCGCTCTCTCCTATTCATGATCCTCAACTATATCAGATAATCACGGAATTATCAAAACCTTGCGGGAACCCGTTACCTGATCGTCCCGCCCGGCCTCAGTTACGCTGTAATCTTCTCTTTGCACAAAATATCTTGTCCGGGAAGGCAGGCTTGGCGAGAAGCCTTGTATTGCGATACCTTTAATGGTTGCCGACTGCCTCTGTGTGCTCATTGGGGAAATGACTCTCGACAAACTCCTCGGAATACCTCAATTTCAGAATCTCATCGCATTTACAAGGCGATCCATGCCTGCCTGACCGTTAGACGGTAAGTAACGTCACCTTCCCTCTTCCATCAGAATGTCCAGTAGCCTGTCGAGCTCGTCGAGTGAAGCGTATTCGATCTCTATCCTCCCCTTCTTGCCTCTGTGAAGGATGCGGACCTTTGTGCCGAGGTGCTGGAGGAGTTTCCTCTCAAGGCACTCTATCTGGGCGTCCTTCTTCTTCGGATGGGCTGTCTTCTTCTTTGTCCCGCCATGGATCTTTTGTGCCAGGGCTTCAGCCTCCCTAACGCTCAGACCCCTGTGGATTACCCTCCTCGCCGCCTCTATCTGGTTCTGCCTCCCCTCGATCGAGAGGATCGCCCTGGCATGACCCATGCTCAAGGAACCGTCGTTGACAAAGGCCTTTATCTCCTCGGGGAGCTTCAGCAGCCTGAGATAATTGGCGACCGTTGCCCTGTCCTTTCCGACCTTCGAGGAGAGCTCTTCCTGGGTGAGCTTAAACTCTCCCATGAGACGGTGAAAGGCCTCTGCCGTCTCAACAGGGTTCAGGTCCTCCCTCTGGATGTTTTCGATGAGCGCTATTTCGAGAGAATCTGCCGAAGCGACATCCTTGATCATCGCAGGGATCTTCTTGAGTCCCGCAAGGGCCGACGCCCTCCACCGTCTCTCTCCGGCAATAAGCCTGAATGTCCCCTCGCCTGTCCGGGACACGATCACGGGCTGGAGGACACCCCTTTCCCTAATAGAAGCAGCCAGGTCCTGCAATGCCGGGTCCCGAAAGACCTTCCTCGGCTGCTGCTCGCCGGGGATGATGCGGGTGATATCGATATTGATGATCTCCTGAGTCTTTTCAGGAAGGAGGGACTCAAGGCCCTTACCTAAAGCCGTTTTCATGAAGGATCTCCTTTGCCAGGGAAAGATAGCTCTGCGCTCCGGTGGAGCGGGCATCGTAGAGGATCGCCGGCTTGCCGTGGCTCGGCGCCTCACCCAGGCTGACATTGCGGGGTATCACTGCCTTAAAGACCTTGTCGCCAAAATGTCGTCGGACCTCTGCCGCAACCTGATGGGATAGACTGTTCCTTGTATCGAACATCGTGAGCAAGATACCCTTGATTTCAAGGGATGGGTTGAAGGAATTCCTGACACGCTGAAGCGTCCTCGTGAGGAGACTGAGTCCTTCAAGGGCGTAATATTCGCATTGGACCGGTACGATTACGGAATCTGCCGCTACGAGGGCATTCAAGGAGAGAAGTCCAAGAGACGGCGGGCAGTCTACCAGGACATACTGATATCTATCCTTTATCCGGGCAACGATCTCCGAAAGAATCCACTCCCGTCCCTCCCTCCCCACCAGCTCGATATCCACACCGAGAAGGTCAACTGTCGACGGCAAGATGTCGAGATGCTGGATTGCCGTCGGAACAATAGCCTCTTCCGTGGTGCATCTGCCAGCATAGGTGTCGTAAAGACTCCTCGTGCCCTCCTCGCGCTCGATGCCCAGACCGCTTGTGGAGTTCCCCTGGGGATCGGTATCGATGATGAGGATGTCTTTTTCAGCTAATGCGAGTGATGCGGCCAGATTAATGGCAGTCGTTGTCTTCCCTACCCCGCCCTTCTGGTTTACGATAGCTACCGTGGTGCCCATCGAGTAATTCTACCAGAGTCAAAGTTTGCAGGGCAAGGCTGAACGGATTACTAAAATGCGCCTACAAAGAGTCATGTTCCCCGTGGAACATTCCCTTCTATCCGGTCCCGGCGTTCATTCACAGACGTCCCGGCCGCATCGATTCGCAGGCAAGAATCGGCTTATTGGCCGGTTCGTTCGTACAGATCGAATCCGTGTTCATGACAGAGCGTTTTTGGGGGTTGCGTGCCCAATCAGGCCATAGAGAGCTATTCTCTCGCCAAAAGCGGATCGCAATTCCCGACGTGACGACGGATGAAATGACATGGGTTAGATTGCCGGGCCGGGGTATGATAAACCTGAACCTGAGGCAATTCTCAATTTCTGCCGTAAGGCCCGTCATGGGGACAAGAGGCGCCGCTGACAGCGACGGGGCACTGAATGCCGGAAAGGGAGGGCAAGGGAAAGTGGCAGACCCAGAGAATGAGGTCGGGCCTCGTGTCCATAGAAGTAGCCCTGCTTACCCGTTCGATCACCCTCTTCTCACGGTGAATGCAGGAAATCTGATCCGATAAAAACCCGACACCCATAAATTCTATTATAGCATCTCTAAGGTTCTATTTGGGAACTAGGCGCCCACCTTCCGTCTGCTGAAGTTCCTTTGAGATGTTCCACGTGGAACACCAAGAGGATGCCGCACATCCTTAACGGAGACGCCGCCTCGGTGAGAAGATGATCCTCCCACGGTTCAGCTGACCGTAAGCCTTCACAAAGACCGGGTAACATGAGGAGGGGACAAGAAGTGCCATGAAGGTCGTAAAGACAGCCAGGGACCAGTCTCGTCCCTTAAGATCTCCTCTGAAAAGTCCAGGGATCAGCCTGATACCCTCACATCGTTTCCCTTCGAGGACACGCAAAAAGATGGTCTCCTTCGTCTGCCTTCGTGTGATGATACTCGTGTCCACCATCGCCTCCTCACTTTCCCTCAGGCTCCTCAGCGCCTCCAGAGTCCTCTGCCTCGCATAAGCAAAGTCGGCGTTTATCGCGGCTATTTCGCCACGGCTGCCCTGTCCGGCCATCATGGTAGCGTTACCACCATGGAAGCGGTATCCCCCTAGGATCTCCGGAATGAAAACTGCATGGGCAAGAACGGATACAACCGAACTAAGATAGTAGTCCACGCCCCGTCTGATACCCGGGGGAATGGGATGCACTCTCTCTACAAGGCGTCTCCTGAAGGTGAAGGAACTCCCCCCGCAGAATACCCTCCCCGAAAGGATCTCATTCGTTATAATACCGCTAGCACCATCTTTGTAGCCAAAGGCCTTCAAGAAGTTTTCGTACATGAGACGACCGCTCCTGTCCACAACCGCTACAGGATGATACGCCATGCCGGCTTGAGGATAGACGCTGAATGCTTCGGCGACCCTTCGAAGGCGTTCTCTGTACCAGATGTCATCGGCATCGAGGAACGTCACGAGTTCACCATGGGCCATCGAGATGCCTCGGTTCCTCGCGCCGGCGATTCCCTGGTTTTCCTGACAGTAATAGGAGATTTGCCCTCGGTACTCTGAAAGGATCTCGGCGGTATCATCGGTTGAACCGTCGTCCACGACAATAATCTCAACCTTCTCCCGGGGATAGGTCTGGCTGAGAAGGCTCCCGACGGCGTCTCTGATAAAGGGACCGCAATTGTATGCAGGCACGATGACTGATATTACGTGATCGGTGTCCAAGGGCAATTCCTGCAGTCTTCTGATAAAGAGATCTTACCTCATTTGAACCCGTGAGGGCAAGGCAACCGGTGACGAACGGAGACATATGCCTCGATCGCAAAGGGCCTGCCCTTTCATATTATAATAATCTGCTGTGAAAGATTCGGCACAGATCTCGATGGAAAGGGGAAACGCTGTCCTCATCCTTCTCGGCCCCACATGCGCCGGCAAGACAGGGGCCTCGATCCTTCTCGCCCGGACGCTCGGCACAGAGATAATCAGTGCAGACTCGATGCAGATCTACAGGCACATGGACATCGGAACTGCAAAGCCGACGCCTGAGGAGAGGACGGCGGTGAAACACCATATGATAGACATCGCTGATCCTTCCGACGATTTCAGCGCAGGGAAGTACCGTGAGGCCGTGGTACCGATCATCAGCGAACTTCACAGAAAAGGGAAGATACCGCTCGTCGTCGGAGGCACAGGTCTCTACATCAAGGCGTTGACGAGAGGACTCTTCACCGGCCCCCCTGCTGACTGGGGGCTGAGGGAGGAGCTCCTCTCCCTCGAGCGCGAAGAGGGAGGATCCCTCCATGACCGTCTCAGGGAAGCCGACCCTGACGCGGCTTCTCGGATCAAGCCGGGTGATATCAGGAGAGTCGTCAGGGCCCTCGAGGTCTGTCTCAAGACAGAGACAGCCATAACAGAACTTCAGGAAAGAATGACAGCGCCCCTGCCCTATGAGTTTATCAAGGTCGGTCTCTCCCGGGAGAGGAGAGAATTGTACGCGTTGATAGAAGAGCGGGTCGATGAGATGTTTGCACGAGGACTCCTCGAAGAGGTGAGGCGACTCCTTGGAATGAACCCCGGAAAGACGGCACTCCAGGCCATCGGGTATAAGGAGGTCGCAGATTATCTCAAGGGAGCGTATACGCTCGATGAGGCGATACGTCTCGTGAAGAAGCGGACCCGAAATTATGCCAAACGCCAGCTCACGTGGTTCAAAGGGGAACCCGGAATCAGATGGGTCGATGTGACAGGGCTTACCACGGCCGAGGAGATTCAGGGGGCTCTTGCAATATTACCGGAAATGAATTACCTTAATAAGAAAGCGCCTCCCTGCGCAGATGAACCCCGGGGATGCCGGTAAGGAGAAGATGGCTATGTCGAATAACCTGCAGGACAATTACCTCAACCAACTCAGAAAGGACAAGACACCGGTACTGGTCTATCTCACGAACGGTGTCAGGCTGAAGGGCGTCGTCAAGGGGTTTGACAACTTCGTCATCGTCCTGAGAGAGGCAACCCAGCAATTGATCTATAAACATGCCGTTTCGACAATTGTGCCGGAAAAGGATGTAGACCTGAGGTTCGATGAGAGCGCTTGATAGCGGGAACCCTTGTGGCTTACAGGAATCCCCTTCCTACCGTCGATATCATCATAGAGTGCGCCGGGGGCATTGTTCTGATTAAGAGGGTGAATCCGCCTGAGGGCTGGGCATTGCCTGGAGGATTTGTTGATTATGGGGAGTCCCTCGAGGCGGCGGCCGCGAGAGAAGCAAAAGAAGAGACGGGCCTCGATGTGACCCTCGTCAGACAATTCCATACCTATTCCGATCCCGCGAGAGACCCGCGACATCATACCATTACGACCGTTTACCTGGCAACGGCCAATGGAAAACCGCAGGCCGGTGACGATGCCGGCGAGGCATTTGTCTTCACGCGCGGCAATCTGCCTGAACCCATTGTCTTTGACCATGGCAAGATACTTGACGATTATTTCATGAGGAGGTATTAGATCGATGCTAAAGGCGATGCGGAAACACGCGAAGTTCTTCTACGTGCTCTTTTTTATCGTAATCCTCTCTTTCATCTTTTGGGGTGTCGGTACCGTCGACAAATCAACGAACGTCCCTGTGGCCGAGATCGAAAGGGAAAAGATAAGCGTTGAAGATTATTGGACTGCCTATGACAGGGCACGACAGTTCTACCGGGAGATTCTCAAGGAGCGCTTTGATGAGGCCATGGAGAAGCAGCTCAACCTGAAACAGAAGGTCCTCGCATCACTCGTCGACGAAAAGGTCCTTCTCATCGCCGCACAGAAGGCCGGCATTAAGGTTACCGATGAGGAGCTGGAGGACTCTGTTATGAAGGACCCGACATTCCAGCGCGACGGCAAGTTCAACCGGGATGTTTACGTAAGGACCTTGCAGCTCAACAGGATGACTCCCGAATACTTCGAAGCCCTGAAGCGGAGGGAGCTTGCCCTGAGCAAGATGCGCCGCCTCATCGGGGAAGCGGTAGATGTAACAGATGTCTATATTCCGCAGGGTACCCCAGATGAGCAGGCCGAGCGTATGCGCCAGTCGGCGCTCCTCGAAATGAGAGACGGGGCCGTAAGATCATATATCGAGGGCGTGAAAAAGGAGCTCAAGGTCAAGATCAATCAGCAACTCATCAGTTAAGTCAGATAACTGCCGCGATGAGGCCCTTCCCTGATCTCTGCCGTAAGTCGTCCCTTGTCATCGTCGGCCTGATGTCCGGCACTTCTCATGACGGCGTTGATTCGGCTGTCGTGAAGATTCTTGAGTCCGGGATGGACACAAGGGTTCGCCTTCTCCATCACGAACACCTTGACTATCCGGCAACCTTGAGAGCAAGGATCAAGGCAAGTTTCAGCGGCAGTCCAGCCGATATCTGCCGGTTGAACTTCGAGCTTGGTGAATTCTTTGGAAAGGCAGCCCTCGCTTGCATAGGGACAGCCGGTCTCAAGATATCACAGGTTGACGCAATCGCTTCCCACGGACAAACGATCTGCCACATACCACCGGACGCTAACAGAAGGGGCTCCACATTACAGATCGGCGAGTCCGCAGTCATTGCGAAGAAGACGGGATTGCCCGTTGTCTCGGACTTCAGGACCGCAGATATGGCATTGAACGGTCATGGCGCGCCTCTCGTCCCCTATGCCGATTATATCCTTTTCCGGAAAAAGAATAGGGTCACGGCCGCACAGAATGTTGGAGGCATTGCGAATGTCACGGTGGTGACTCCTGAACTGGATGAAGTCACCGCCTTTGACACAGGGCCCGGCAACTGCCTCATAGACGAGGCCATGCACCTTCTCTTCAGAAAACCCTACGACAAGAACGGCGCGGCGGCAAAGGCGGGAAGCGTAGATGAAGGGGTCCTGAAGGATCTTCTCTCCCATCCCTACCTCGCGAAAAGACCGCCAAAATCAACGGGGAGAGAGGTCTTCGGCCCGGACCTCATCAGGGAGATTCTTTCGAGGGAGAGGATGAAGGCCGAGGATGTGATCGCAACGCTCACGCATTTCACCGCCTGCTCCATCAAGAACGCTTACGACAGGTTTGTTCTCAGGGACTACAGAGTGAGCGAGATTATCGTCTCGGGCGGAGGAGCAAGGAATCCTTTCCTCATGGGTCTTCTGACAGACAGCTTCAAACCTATCCCGGTAAAGGGCTCCGAGGCTTACGGAATCCCATCAATGGCAAAAGAGGCCCTGAGCTTCGCGATCCTCGCAAATGAGACCCTCCGGGGAAAGCCCTCAAACGTGCCGAGGGTCACCGGAGCAAAGGGCAGGGCGGTTCTCGGCAAGATTATCTTACCGTAAGGCCTCCCTCACTCCTTTTTCGAGAAGGGGGATCTGTTCCTGAGAAACGGTTCTCGGGTCCAGGATAAGGGCGCCCCCCTTTATCCTCCCAATGATCGGCGGGTCCAGTCTTCTCAGTCTCTCCTCCAAGTCGTTTACTGATACCCTTTCCGGCACGATAGAAACAGCATAGGTCCTGAACTCCTTTTCAGGGAGAGAGCCGCCGCCCGCCTGGGAAGAGTCTTCGATGACCGTTATGACCGCGTTCCTGATATCCCGCCTCAGACGGGCTGATATCTTCTTCGCCCGGACCCTGATATTCTCAGGATCTTCAAGGAGCATCCTCATCGTCGGTATCTTCTCCCAAACCCTTTCCCCATCGGCATACTCAATAAGGGTTGCCTCAAGGGCCGCGAGCGTCAGCTTATCTATCCTCAGTGCCCTCGTGAGGGGATTCTTCTGGAGCCTCTCGATCAGTTCACTCTTGCCGACGATGATACCAGCCTGGGGACCGCCAAGGAGTTTGTCTCCGCTAAAGGTGAGAAGGTCGACACCGCTCTTCAGAATCTCCTGGACCGTAGGCTCAGATGGCATCCCGTAAGGCCTGAGATCGACAAGGCATCCACTCCCGAGATCATACATGACAGGGATACCGCGGCCGTGGCCGAAGGAGACGAGCCTTTCTATGGGCACGTCTTCCGTAAAGCCGATGATCCGGAAATTCGACTGGTGGACTTTTAGGACAAGGGCTGTTGCGTCGGTCAGGGCCCCGACATAGTCGTGCAAGTGGGTCTTGTTTGTCGTTCCCACTTCTTTTAAGAGGGCTCCGCTGAAGGCCATGACATCAGGGACCCTGAAGGAACCGCCGATCTCAACGAGCTCTCCCCTCGAGACAAGCACCTCCCTGCCTTTTGCAAGAGTGCTCAGACAGAGGAGGACAGCTCCGGCATTATTGTTTACAGCAAAACCGCCCTCTGCGCCGCTGATCTCCCGCAGCAGCCTCGTAATATGGGTATACCTCTTTCCCCGCTGTCCGGAATCTAGATCGTACTCGAGATTTGAATAGGACGTGGCGGTCCTTCTCACGTTTTCCATGACCCCCTCGGAAAGGATCGACCGGCCAAGGTTCGTATGAACAACAATCCCTGTCGCGTTTATCACGGGCCTGAGACTCCGGGATGTCAGCCGTTTCAGCCTCATCTCCACATCGGCCGAGACATCTTCGAGAGAGACATCCGAGGCGACCCCCTCAAGGATCTCCTTCCTCCTGACGTCAATGGCCTCCCGAACAGCTTGCAGGACATAACTCCTCGGATAGACGCCAAGCCACTGCTGTCCAAAGGCACTCTTCAGGATTTCATCAACCGAAGGAAGACTTGCCAAAACTTCTTGTCTCGAAACCAATTCCGTCCGGCCCCTATCCCTGTCCATTCAGGACGTATCGTACGCTTACCTTCAGGTCTTTGCGGAGGGAATGGTAGACAGAGCAGTACTTCTCCTGGGAGAGGGAGACTGCCCTCTCTATCTGCCTTGGGGTGACATTCTCTCCGGAGATATGGACGATCATCTCGATCGCTTTAAAGTATTGCGGAGGCTTAGGATTCCTGTCACCAAGAATCTCTATCTTGAAGCTCGTGATTGAGGCCTTCATCTTCTGGAGAAAGGAGACCATATCGATCCCCATGCACCCTGAAAGACTGAGCAAAAGACTTTCCGTCGGCGCGCATCCCCACTGGACATGGGCGTCGAACTCGATCTCATAGCCGCTCTGCGTCCTGCCCATGAAGAGAAGATCCCTCTCCCACGTGAGCGTCCCCTTTGTTACGGGCGTAACCTTTTCCTTATATCCCGACAATGATTCCTTCAGATCCGGCGTTTCGGCATCTTCCTTTTCCACAAAGCCCTCCTTAGGGAGCAAGTGGCTCTATTTTATCTAGAAGACGGACATTTGGTCAATGAGACCTTGATGGCCCTCTGTCCTTTAGCATAGAATAGCGTATGCATTATGTAATACTCGGCACGGCGGGCCATATCGATCACGGCAAGAGTTCCCTCGTGAAAGCCCTTACCGGCATTGACCCTGACAGACTTAAGGAAGAAAAGGAACGGGGGATCACCATAGACCTCGGATTTGCCGACCTCAGCTATCCTGAAGGGCTTACCGTCGGCATCGTTGATGTCCCGGGGCACGAAAGACTTGTACGGAACATGCTTGCAGGAGCAGGGGGAATAGACCTCGTCCTCCTTGTCATCGCCGCAGACGAAGGCATCATGCCCCAGAGCCGCGAACATCTCGCCATATGCAATCTCCTGAAGATCAAATCGGGACTCATCGCCGTCACAAAGGCGGACCTCGTCGAAAAGGAATGGCTCGAACTCGTTGCGGATGAGGTGAAGACCTTTGTGAAGGGTACCTTTCTCGAGGATGCGGAGATCGTACCGGTATCGTCAAAAACCGGCTTTAACCTCGATCTCCTCAAGGAGAAGATCAGGACCGCGGCCCTCGCTGCCGAACCGAAGCCCGTAAGGGAGATATTTAGGCTTCCCATCGACAGGGTATTCACGATGAAGGGCTTCGGCACTGTCGTGACAGGCACGCTTTTTTCAGGCACCCTCTCTGTCGACGAACCTGTGGAGATACTGCCGTCTGGAGGAACCGGCAAGGTAAGGGGCCTTCACAGCCATGGTAAGGCGATGCAGACGGTCTACGCCGGACAGCGCGTCGCCATAAACCTCCAGGGCATCGACAAGGACGCATTGAAACGGGGAGATGTCGTTGTCCCTCCAAAGAGCGCAACGCCTACAAAGGTCATCGACGCCAGGATAGAGCTGCTCAAAGATTCCCTGCCCCTGAAGAGCAAGAGCCCTGTCCATCTCCATTTGACAACATCAGAAACGATTGCACGGATTATTCTGTACAACCGGGAGGAACTGGGACCGGGCGATTCCTGCTATTGCCAGCTCAGGATGAACGACCCTTTGGTGGCCTTTTCCGGTGACCGCTTTGTCATCAGGAAATTTTCACCGGTCATCACTATCGGCGGAGGGACGGTCCTCGACCCCTCACCTGCAAGAAGAAGACGGAAGGAGGGGATCGGGGACCTCGAGGTGATCGAGTCCGGTACTCTTGCCGAAAAAATTGCAGCAAAGGTCAGGAAATCAGGCATAGCCGGAAGCGATACATCAGCCATCATCGGATGGATCAAGGCAGAGATACCCGCGATAGAGGATGCGATCAGACAACTGAAAAAGGAGGGGCTCCTCATACAACTCGACAGCAAGCTCTTTCATCGTGAACTCTACGAGGACCTCTCCCGCAGGATTAAGGAGACCCTCGCTGACTTCCATAAGAAGAACCCCCGGAGCACGGGCATGCCGAAAGAGGAATTGAGGGCGCAGACAAGGGTCAATGCCGAGAGATGGAACAGCCTCCTCGTTTCACTTCAGGATGTCGCGGTAGACAAGGACATTGTCCGCCTGAAGGATTTCAGGATCGCATCCTCGGATGCCGATGCTTCATCACAGAAGATACTCGATATCCTCGAGAAGGCGAGGTTCCAGCCGCCGACAAAGGAGGAACTGGCAGGGATCCTTTCACTACCGCAGAGGACTGTCCTTGAGATCCTCAAGCTCATGACTTCCGAAGGAAAACTCATGAGGATCCATGACTCTTTCTATATAACCGCAGCCGTCCACGCTGAAATGATCTCTTTACTCAGGGGATTCTTTTCGAAGCAGGCAACCATGACCGTTGCCGAGTTCAGGGACATCCTCGGAACAACACGGAAGTATGCCGTCCCTTTTGTCGAATATCTCGATTCACACAAAATAACCCTGCGAGTCGGGGATATAAGGAAGTTTCTCCTTAAATAGACCTGATTCAGATAAAATGGTAATGAAAGTTCGGGCCGTTGTCCGATTTGCAGGCAATGTCCGATGTTATCGGCCGGTCCGGACCGTGACCGTCGCTTCATGACAGACGGGCGTTAGAATTATATGGTCGGAACATCCGTAAAGGGCTATTGTCTTGCCAAGGAGCGGATGTCGGCCTGAAGAGAAGACGGACGACTAAATCGGGCTAAGGACAGAACAGTGGTGGGCAGTCGCAGAATCGAACTGCGGACACGAGGCTTTTCAGGCCTCTGCTCTACCGACTGAGCTAACTGCCCGTGCAATAACTATAGTCTCTCTGCAGTTCCATTGTCAAGGTTAAGGCCAGCCTGGAGCTTCAGGTTATCGGCGCTCTTCTTCTCCTCTTTCAATTCCCTATTCAGTTTCTCGCTCTCCTCCGTCCGGTATCTCCCCGCAGCGGGCGCCGAGCCGTTTCCATGCTGTGGTTCTCCTGTCATGTTCCCCTCTATAGCTTCAGGAGGCATCTTTGTTTTTTGGAACTGTCTATTATAGAATAGGGAGATTATTGCTCGTTCTCTGTGTAGCCGTTCTCTCTGCAAGGGGCGGTACGGTTTGCGGTCTCACAGAAAGCTTAACTCTGCCGCTGGAGGATACTTGGTTGAAAGAAAAGATACGGATGTATGGCCCTGCAGCCCTCTCCGGTTTTCTTCTCATATTCTCTTTCCCGGCCTATGATCTCTATCCCCTGGCCTGGGTCTCCCTCGTTCCGCTGTTGATCTCCCTCTGGTGCAAGAAACCGAAAGAAGCGTTTCTGTCAGGCGTCCTTACCGGGCTTTTCTCTTTTTTTGGTACCCTCTACTGGATATACCATTCGATTACCTATTACGGTTCTGTCCCTTTTCTTGCGAGCATCTCCCTCGTTCTTCTTCTCAGCATGTATCTGAGTCTCTATACCGGCCTCTTCTCGATGGTTTTTGCAGTAAAGGTGAGATCAACACGACTTCCCGCCTTATTGCTCGCGCCGATCTTCTGGGTTTCCTTCGAATTCATCCGCTCCTATGCCCTCACCGGCTTTCCCTGGTCAAGCCTAGGCTACTCACAGTGCCGGTTTCTCGCGGGCATTCAGGTTGCCGACATCACCGGAATCTACGGGGTCTCCTTCCTGGTCGCCGCGGTCAATGGGGCCGCAGCCGATATTTTCATCTCTAAGAAACGCGCTGAAGAGATGCCTCTCTTCCCTGCCAGGCAACCCTTCATCAGTTACTCAATCCTTCTCGGACTCCTGGTCCTCGTCTTTGCCTATGGTTACTGGAGGCTCCATGAACAACGGCAGGGTACCACCGTGAGGGTCAGTGTTGTTCAGGGGAATATCGACCAGAGCATAAAGTGGGAACCGGCATATCAGGACAGGGTAATTGAAACCTATAAAGACCTTTCAAAACAGGCTGCTTCCGCCTCCCCGTCGTTAATCATCTGGCCTGAGACTGCTGTCCCCTTCTATTTTGGCGATTCCTTTCGTTCCCATGACCTCGTGGCCTTCCAGAAGGAGTTGAACGCCTACCTCCTTTTCGGGAGCGTCATCGTGAAGAAGCCCCCTTCTGATGGGGGGCCTGCCTCCCTCACGAACAGCGCTGTACTCCTTGACAAGAATGGAAATGTCTCCTATGTCTATGATAAAATACATTTAGTCCCCTTTGGGGAATACGTTCCGCTCAGGAATATCCTCTTTTTTGTGGACAAGATCGCGTCAGGGATTGGAGATTACGTCCCCGGTGACAAGTATGTAAAGGCCAACACCCTTTTCGGTTCCTTCGGCACCTTTATCTGTTATGAGATCGTTTTTCCCGGACTCGTGAGGAAGTTTTATTCGAAAGATGGCGATTTCATTGTGACTATTACGAATGACGCCTGGTTTGGAAGGACAGCAGGTCCGTACCAGCACTTCAGTATGGCCGTCTTCCGTGCGATCGAGAATAGGAAACCCCTTATTAGGGCAGCCAACACCGGGATATCAGGCTTTATCGACAGTAACGGACGGATCCTGAGGACCACAAACCTCTTCGAGCGGAAGACAGAGACCATGGACATAAGGACAGACAGTACCAGGAGTTTTTATTCACGATATGGAGATATCTTCTCCTATCTCTGCATCGTGACGACGCTGGTTTTATTAATGCTTTAGAGGGAGGTTTTATGCTGCTCTTTGACGAAATCAAACAGGAAATCATAACTCTTAGGACGAAGACCGAAGCCCTCAGAGGTTATCTTTGATGTAGCTGCCCTCAGAGAAGATATCGCCCGCGTACAGAAGGACCTCTCATCAGAAACCTCATGGTCCTCGCCTGCGAAGCTTCACAGCCTTCAGAAGAAGAAATCGGTGATCGAGGACATCCTTCTTCCTTTTGAGGCCCTCGATGACAAACTCTCATATATCGAAGAATCGATGGATATCCTCCAGGAAGAAGAGGGAGAGATGTTCCTCGCTGATATTCATGGTGAAATCAATGAGATCAGCGAATCACTTCAGAACATCGAAATGAGACATCTCCTTTCAGGGGAGGTGGACAGAAACAACGCAATCCTCGCAATTCACCCGGGCGCTGGCGGTACCGAGAGCCAGGATTGGGCACAGATGCTCATGAGACTCTATCTTAAGTGGTCAGAAAAGCGCGGCTTTGAGACGCACATTGCTGACCTCCAGCCCGGTGAGGAGGCAGGGATCAAGAGCGTCACTATGACGGTGAACGGCCCTTATGCCTACGGCTACCTCAAGGCAGAGGCAGGTGTTCACAGACTCGTCAGGATATCTCCCTTTGACGCAAACAAGAGAAGACATACATCCTTCTCCGCGGTCTTTGTTTATCCCGATCTTGAAGAGGACATCAATGTCGAAGTAAATGATGACGACATGCGCATCGATACGTACAGGGCATCAGGAGCCGGTGGACAGCACGTAAACAAGACGTCGTCGGCTATACGGATAACCCATATCCCTACAGGAATTGTCGTGACCTGCCAAAACGAGAGATCACAACACAAGAATAAGGCGATGGCCCTCAAGATACTCAAGGCAAAGCTCTATGACCTCCAACTCCGTGAACAGGAAAAGAAGATGGAGGGACTTGTGGGAGATAAGCGGGATATTGCCTGGGGTAGCCAGATTCGGTCCTACGTCCTTCAGCCTTACCGATTGGTCAAAGACCATAGAACGGGTATTGAGGTTGGAAATGTCGATGCCGTCCTTGACGGGGGGATTGACGTTTTTATCGACGCCTATCTGAGAGAGAAAAGCAAAAAGATGTAACCTCTCTTCTTCTTTTTTAACTATAAATCAGTTGTAGTAGAAAAGTCTGTTAGTATGTTGAAAAGATATGAAGATGGAGGAACGAAGAGGATGGGGAAACTTTTTCTCGGGTGAAGAGACGGGAAGAATTTGTTCTTTCTGGTGAAGGGGACAAGAACTTCCCGTTCCGTTAACAGCCTTTCCACAGGAAAAGACTGATTCGCCTTGATATGGATGGACATATGAGGTATAATACGAAACCCTCTCAAAGGAAGTTATTAACATACGTTAATAACTTGTTAATAAAAGAACCCAGGCACGGTACATTGAGAGATTTTTGTTGACACCACAGATATGTCCTTAGAAGATATTTGGAACAAGAGCCTTGCCATGGTCGAAAAGAAGGTCGGTCTCAGCACCTTCGAACTCTGGTTCAAGCCTATGAAACTCACCCAGTTGAAGGATCAAACCGCCGTCCTTGAGATCCCGAACAGGTTCTTTAAGGAATGGATAGACGACTACTACCCTCATCTCGTCAGCGAGGCAGTCGAGGGAATAGTGGGTCATCCTGTAACGGTGAAGTTCAAGATAGCAGAAAAGGTCGATGCCGAAATCAAGAAGATGGACGCAAGGCTCGAAGGCCGGAAGCAGCGCCTTGCGAGCAAGGGGATCTACCTCAATCCGAAGTATACCTTTGAGAGCTTCATCATGGGTCCGAGCAACCAGTTCGCTCATGCCGCTGCCACAGCGGTAGCGGAAAACCCCGGTATGTCCTACAATCCTCTCTTTGTTTACGGGGGAGTCGGGCTCGGAAAGACCCACCTCATTACCGCGATAGGGAACAGGGTTGCCGACAAGCGCCGCGAATTCAACATCCTCTATGTTTCAGCAGAGCAGTTTACCAACGAAGTCGTAGCTGCGGTCAGACATGGAAAGACGGAAGAACTGAAGGGGAGGTACCGTACCCTCGATCTCCTGCTCATCGACGATGTTCAGTTCATCGAAAACAAGAACGCGACGCAGGAAGAACTGTTCCACACGATCAACACGCTCTACGAAAGGCAGAAACAGATCGTATTGTCGAGCGACAGGCCGCCCAAAGACATAAAGGCGATTACTGACAGGTTGAGGTCACGGTTCGGTATGGGCCTCATCGCAGACATACAGCCACCTGAGCTTGAACTGAGGATGGCTATCATACAGAAGAAGGCTGAGATCGAGAGGATAATCTTGACGGAAGAGGTATCGCAGTTCCTTGCCATGAAGATAAAGTCGAATATCAGAGAGCTTGAGGGTTGTCTCATAAGGCTTGGAGCCCATGGCTCGCTGACGGGCTCCCCCATCGATGTGGCGATGGCAAGGGAAGTTCTGAGGGATATCATCTCAGATGATGACCGACCCGTGACGGTGGAGCATATCCAGAAGACCGTTGCGGACTTCTATGGGATAAAGGCTCAGGACATGAAGTCGAAAAAGAGGACAAAAGAGATCGCTCTGCCCCGGCAGGTTGCGATGTATATCTCAAAGAAATGTACTGAGGGATCGCTCAATGATATCGGTAAGAATTTCGGAGGGAAAGACCATGCAACGGTCATCTACGCCTGCAAGCAGATTGAAGAGAGAAGAGAAAAAGACGAAGAGTTTAGCCGGAAGATTGAAGGTCTCATCAACAAGATAAAGACATAAGGAGGCTCTGAGATGAAGCTCAGCATTGCAAAGGACGAACTTCAGGATAAGCTGTCCAATATCCAGAACATCGTGGAGAAGCGGAATACGATGCCTATCCTGAGCCATTTTCTCCTCGACTCCGGGAAGAAGGGCACTCACATTGTTGCCACAGACCTTCAGATCGCCATCAAAGAGCCCATCACTGCAGAAGTCCATGTCGAAGGCAAACTCTGCGTCCCTGCGCGCAAACTCTTTGAGGTAGTAAGAGAGGCGGAAGGAGACATAGCAATAGAGTCCGATGACGAGCAGTGGGTAAAGGTACTTTATGGAAAATCGAGGTTTAGGCTTGCCTGCCTCCCTCCGGCTGAGTTCCCGGCATGGCCGGGCATGGAGAGCACCGAGGAAATCAGGCTTCATACCGCTGTACTTTCGGAAATGATCGAAAAGACCCTCTTTTCCGCGGGCGAGACGGACACGAGATATACCCTGAATGGACTCTTGTTCCACATCAAGCAGGGTGATAAGAACATGACCGTTGTCGGAACAGACGGGCACCGGCTGGCCCTGATCAAAAAGGGCCTGGATAAGACAGTCCAGGAAGAAAAGAAGGTGATCATCCCCCGAAAGGCTGCTTCGGAGGTCAGGAAGTTTTTTGGGACGACTGAGACCGTCAATGCTGTCTTCGGAAAGAACCACGTACTCTTCAGATTGGGAGAGGTCCAGTTTCTCGCGAGGCTCATCGAGGGTAGCTACCCGGATTACGAAAAGGTTATACCCTCGGCAAACGAGAAGCTCTTGACCATTGAAAGGGAGCTTTTCCTCAGGGCCCTGAGGAGGGTCTCTGTGATATCGAAGGAGCGGAGCAATGCGATCAGGATGGACGTAGCCGACGGCTCGCTGACGTTCTCGTCATCGAATCCCGATCTTGGGGAGGCAAAAGATGAGATTGGGGCGGAATACACGGGAGACCCCCTTTCCGCAGGCTTCAATGCACGGTATCTCATCGACAGCCTCAATGCGATGACCTCTGAAAGGGTCGTCTTTGCACTCCAGGACCCTCTCAGCCCGACCCTCCTGAAGGAAGAAGGAAGCGAAGACTACCGGTGTGTGATTATGCCGATGAGGGTGTAAGAGCTGTCCGTGAGGAAGCCAGAATCGAAAGGTGAATACGCACCCTGCTTCATCCCCGCCTAATTTCCCCATTATTGGAGAGGGGTATGGGAAGCGAAGGGTTGGATAGAGGAGATATGGAAGAGAAAGAGACGAAGAAAGAGAACCAGGAAACATACGGCGCAGAGGACATCAAGATTCTGAAAGGTCTCACTGCCGTGAGGAAGAGACCGGCGATGTATATCGGGTCCACAGGGCCCGAAGGTCTGCAGCACCTCGTGTACGAGGCGGTGGACAACAGTGTTGATGAATCTCTCGCCGGGTATTGCAACAACATCGACGTGATCCTCCATCATGACGGCAGCTGCTCTGTTATTGATGATGGAAGGGGAATCCCCACTGGCCCCCATCCCGGGGACCTTGAAGGTCGGACAGCTGCAGAGGTTGTACTTACAGAACTCCATGCAGGAGGAAAGTTTGAATCGAAGGCTTACAAGATATCAGGGGGACTCCACGGCGTGGGGATTTCAGTTGTGAATGCCCTCTCAGAGTGGCTTGAGGTCGAGATAAAGCAGAATGGCCAGGTCTTCCAGCAGAGGTTTGAGAGGGGACATCCGACAGGCCCCCTGACGGTCGTGGGAAAGACGAAGGGAAGGGGCACAAAGGTGACTTTCAAGCCCGACCCGGAGATCTTTGAGATGACCGATTTCAGTTACGACGTCCTTTCACAGAGATTGAGGGAGTTGGCGTTCCTGAACAGCGGACTCAAGATAACGATCCTTGACGAGCGGGTCGATAAGAAGCAGGAGTTTATCTACAAGGGAGGGATCGTCTCTTTTGTGGAGCATCTGAACAAGAACAAGGCCCCCCTTCATCCCAAGCCCATCTATGTCTCCGGTGAAAGAGACGGTATTAGTGCCGAGGTTGCTCTCCAGTACAACGACGGCTACTCGGAGACCATCTTTACCTTTGCCAATAATATCAATACCAGGGAAGGGGGTACGCACCTCATCGGCTTTAAGTCTGCATTAACAAGGACAGCCAACAGTTATGCCTCATCTTCGGGGATCATAAAGACCGGGAAAGAGGGTATCTCCGGTGACGATATCCGGGAAGGGTTGACGGCGGTTGTGAGCGTGAAGCTCCCGAACCCCCAGTTCGAGGGCCAGACAAAGATGAAGCTCGGCAACAGTGAGGCAAAGGGGATCGTCGAGTCGATCGTGAACGACGCCCTGTCCACTTATTTCGAGGAAAACCCCCCGACCGCGAAGAAGATAATCGAAAAGGCCATTCAGGCTGCCCGTGCAAGGGAGGCGGCGAGGAAGGCGAGAGAACTCACGAGGAGAAAAGGCGCTCTTGAAGACACAGGCCTTCCAGGGAAGCTTGCAGACTGTTCAGAGAAAGACGCCGCGCTAAGCGAACTCTTCATTGTTGAGGGTGATTCCGCAGGGGGCTCGGCAAAGCAGGGGAGGGACCGGAGGACACAGGCGATCCTGCCTCTCAGGGGAAAGATCCTCAATGTCGAAAAGGCCCGTTTCGACAAGATGCTCAGCTCCGAAGAGATCAGGATACTCATCACTGCCCTTGGGGCCGGCATCGGCGCAGATGACTTCGATATAGCAAAGATACGGTACCATAAGATCGTCCTCATGACGGATGCCGATGTGGACGGTGCCCACATACGTACCCTCCTCCTCACGTTCTTCTACCGACAAATGCCCCAGATTATCGAGAACGGTTATCTCTATATTGCACAGCCCCCCCTCTTCAAGGTCAAGAAGGGCAGGACAGAAAAATATATCCAGAACGAGGGCGAAATGCAGAACATGCTCCTGGAGCTTGCTGCGGAGGATATCGCCATACCCGTCAAAGGCCAGGAAGTGAAGGGGAAGGCCCTTATCCCTTTCCTGAAGCGTCTCTCGAACTGTGAGCGCCTAATCGAATGGTTCGAGAGACGGCGGAAGGACCCACTCGTCCTGAAGGCTCTCTTGAAAGAAGGGCTAAGCAAGCAGCTTTTGAAGGGGAGAAAGGAGCTTGCAGGGCTCCTCGAAAAGGTCAAGGCAGAGGTTCCCGGAGTCTCCTTCGGTGATATCTATGATGAGGAAGAACACGAGGGATACGGCGTCGAGATACGGAGGGACAATTATAAGATCGTTCTTGATACGAACTTTCTTCTGACCCCCGAATTCAGGGAACTCGAAACCCTCTACGGTTCCATTAAGGAGCTGGGCAAGGCCCCGTATACCATAACCACAAAAGAGGGGCAGAAGGACATGCAGTCTACAGCAGAACTCTACAACTATGTCTTTGAAGCGGCGAGGAAGGGTCTTTCGATCCAGAGATACAAGGGTCTCGGCGAAATGAACCCTCAGCAGTTATGGGAAACGACCATGGACTCAGACAAAAGGACGCTGCTCCAGGTGAGCATCGAAGACAGCGTCCAGGCGGATGATATCTTCACGATTCTCATGGGCGATCAGGTCGAGCCGAGAAAGGATTTCATCGTGAAGCATGCCTTGGAGGCGAGGAATATAGATATATAGGGTGGTGTGGTCTGGTAGAAGAAGGAAGCGTTTGAACAGGTGGGATATGGAGGGCATAGGGCATTACATATATAGAGGGCGAAGTTAAAGGCCCTTCATGAAGAGAAAAGGTCGAATTTCTCTTGGACAGTGGAGCCACCTATTCCCTGCTTCCGTTTAAGGTGTGGCAAGCGATTGGATTAAAACCTAAGAGGGCGTTAGAATTCAGGCTTGCAGACGGCACCCCGATTAAGCGCAACGTGTCTGAATGTTATCTCACCCTCTCCCATGGCGAAGGACATACGCCCGTAATTCTGGAAGAGGAATCCGATCAGGCCCTGTTGGGCATGGTCACCCTCGAAATCCTCGGGCTCGTCTTCAATGCCTTTAGCAGAACCCTCCAGCCCATGAAGATGCTGCTGGTGTGAGCGAAAAACGTTTGTCAATGGAAATATGGGAAGTGTCCCCCGGCGGCCTTGGGGACGTTGTTTCTAACTATGCTTTTCCGCATTGCGCCGTTCTGCCTTCTCAACTGTCCTCGTTATGCTAGTGTCAATGGTCATGTTAAAAGAGGAAAATTAAAAGAGGGACACTTCCCATATTTCTTTACAAATGTAAGCGGGTTGGCGGGGACGTTGTTGAATACGTTGACTTGTCTTGCTCTTAATAGAGAGGTAGCCCTATAGATGCCCGAAAAAATTTGACCTGCCCAATGCTGACATCGCCTAAACTTAGACGATTATTTGTGTAACGACAGAAATCTTCACGATGACAATTCACTTATTACGCTATGTACATGCATCACCAATGCTGTATAATAACGCGGGTGTTGGTGCCGGTTGAAAGGGGCCACGGATAGCGTGGGTGCTTTCGTAGGTTCGAATTCGTTGGTGAAGTATAAGAGAAGATGGGGGACTAATTGACTAATTAGGACTAATTAGGGACACATCCCCTATTTCTCGTTGAGCCTGCATGAAGTATCAGCATAACATTCCCGACATTATGCAGGCCGCCCGTAATATTCTGCCAATTATTGTTATCATTTTAGAAATGCTGAGGGCGGGCCTCACTGAAGAAGAGATGGAAGGCCATTTGGTCTGAGGACGTTCATACAAAGCATGGGGAAGAAACTTTACAAGAGATTCATGCTCAAGTCCCCGGGAAAACCAAAGAAAGGTAAAAGGAAATAGGGATGTGTCCCTATTTAAACTATTTAAGACTATTACTCTTAAGTCATGCGATCTTAAGAGGAACCATTAACAAAGTGCGTCAAAAGACGGATGACGTCAAAAGTGATATCATCCGTCTTTTGACGTATAGAGCTTATTTAGCATATTTATCTGGATTTTTCTTGAACTCATCTATGCAAGATTCGCAACAAAAATAATAACTCTTGCCTTCGTAATCGATTACAGGAGTACTTTTTGTGACTTCAAATTTGCCTTTCATCACAGGACATGTAGTAACCTTACCGATTTCACTCTGAGTAGGTTGACGAACAATTAACTCTCCAGCTGCTGCATATTTGCCAGGATTCGCTTTAAACTCTTTCACGCAAGGTTCGCAACAGAAATAGTAGCTCATACCTTTGTAATCGATTACGGGTGTACTCCTGGTGACTTCAAACTTTGAATTCATGACGGGGCAGGTTACAGTTTTGCCAATCTCACTCTGCGTGGGTTGACGCACTGCCAGTTCTTCTGCCAGTATTTTTCCCGTAATGGCAAGCATGCATACCAAGAACGTACTGACAATAATGATTGCGAAGACTCTTGTCTTCATACATCCCCCTTTCTTTAACTCGTTTGTAAACAAAATGGGCCACGCTCGCCTAAGGTCAATCCTTTGGTAGCTCGCCATTTTCCGTAAGTCCCGCCACTTTCAGTTCCCTTCTCACGGACGGGATGGTTTGGGCCGAACTCTGTTCCTCTTGATTTTCTTGTATCATGACAAAGGATTCTTGTCAAGTGAAGGAAAAGTTGACCAGCAGTGACCGCATTCCGTAATAGGAAAACCGCGCACATCTCCGTAAAGAAGAGGACATAAAGACCAATAGGATGTCTCGATCCTCCAGTTCCCTTCTCAGTGATGACAATCGCGTCGCGCATCTATCTTCCCCGAAATCCTTTTTTTAGCCCCTTATCAATAAAATATAATTATAGTACGTTACAATTAACTATATGCCGAGGACAGGAACAGCAATCTCGCCCCTCCATTACGGCAAGGCGCCATCATGGCTCTTCTCCAGGATGAAGGCCCTTTCCCGGGAGATTACCTATGCCATTGTCCGGGAATTCGGACAGCGGGAACTGCTTCAGCGGCTCTCTGACCCATACTGGTTCCAGGCATTGGGGTGTGTGCTCGGCTTCGACTGGCACTCCAGCGGATTGACGACGACAGTCACCGGCGCATTGAAAGAAGGGCTCAGGGGAATGGAATCCGAGCTCGGAATCTTTATGGCCGGAGGGAAAGGCGCAGCTTCGCGGAAGACGCCCGAGCAGATCACCTTTTGTGCCGAGTTGGTCTCGATCGACCCGGCACCCATGATCTACTCCAGCAGGATGTCCGCAAAGGTGGACAATACCGCGGTGCAGGACGGGTATCAGCTCTATCACCACGTCTTCATCTTCACAGAGAAAGGCGAGTGGGCGGTGGTCCAGCAGGGGATGAACGAGCAAACCAGGCAGGCCAGGCGCTATCACTGGCTCGGCTCAGACGTAAAGGATTTCGTGGTGGAGCCGCATAAGGCTGTATGTTGCGACGCGAAGAATGAAACGCTCAATCTGGTGGCCTATGAAAGCGAAGATGCACGGCAGACGGCCACCCTCCTTTCGAAAGAGCGACCGCAAAAAGTCATGAAGGAGCTGCAGAGGATTGAGACCCTCGAACTCCCAAAACGGCATACTCTCGCTGCTGCGCTGGACGTTGATGCAAGGAGATTATACAGGACCCTGATCACAACCTATGAGAGACAGCCCGAGAACTTCGAGGCGCTCCTTGGAATAGGAGGAGTCGGTCCGAAGGCCATCAGGGCATTGAGCCTCGTCTCTGAGATAATTTACGGCAAGGCGCCAAGCTACAGAGATCCCGCCCGGTTCAGCTTCGCCCACGGCGGAAAAGACGGCACTCCTTTCCCGGTGGACAGAAGAACCTATGATAAGACAGTCGAAGTGATCGAGTCTGCAATAAAGGCATCGAAGATCGGGGACCAGGAAAAGATGGATGCTCTCAGGAGAATGGGGAAGTATTTTGAGGCGTAGTCTGCAGTACTTATCCATTGTCTCGCCGGGAAACCGACGTGCGCTTCCCGGCAAGGGAGTGGCCCTTTGTGGCTATATAGACCTAGTCCATACAAGGGCCGGCGGCAAGCAAGACCCTGCTGATTTTTGGATGAGTCTTCCGAGTGGCGGATATTCTTTCTTATTGTGCAGGACAGATCATTCCTTGACAGGGCTCCAGGTCGCATCGGGATTATATGATTTCATCTCGCGAGCGATCTTGGTTGTCTCCGGTCCGAGGTTCTTCTGATAGACCTTTCCCTGCTGATTGACAATAAAGGTCATGATACCTGATTTCCCCCAGTTTGCGGGGAATGCGACAAAGGCAAAGCCCGCAACCATATTGCCGTTAATAACGTAATCGTATTTTCCCCCTGCAGCATGCTTTCCCTGTTTTGTCAGGATTCTAAAATAGTAGCCGTGAAATGGTGTCGACTCTTCCCTGAAGGCTGCCTTCTTTTTCTTATACCCCTCTTTCCAGGCCTGAGCAACGAGCTCGCCGAAGGGACTCACCTCTTCTCCCGGCTTCGTCCTCCAGAAAAGACCGTTCTTCCTGCCGGGGTCGCTTCGCAATTTTTGCGCATAAGCCAGCATTCCGGTATCCTCCCAATCTTTCAGTGCATACTCCCGTTGCGCCTTCACGTATGTACGGCAGACCAGTATGGCGGTGAGCTCGTTTTCACCAATACGGCGATTGAGAATCTCTTCCTTGCCCGCTTTCGTATCGAAAAACCACTGATCACCCTTTCTGGCAATCGGGATCGGAAAGGGCCAGTTTTCATCGCCTATATAAAGGATCACCGTTGAATCATTCTCCTTGACGAGATCGGTCTTCTCTGCCAAATGCTTCGCAAATGCCTCAAGTCCGGCGGCGTGCTGCACCTCATCATCAGTGAGAAGCTCTTTTCTGGCGGGCCCGAAAATCTGGTCCAGTTCGGCCGCGTCCTTTGACTTTACAGCTTCAACCATTGCCTTCAGAGCGTCTTCTGGTGAGGCAAAGTACCGTTGGGAAGCTGCGCCGACCTCCGGCACGGTCCCCATAATGACCAAGATTGCAAAAGCCAACAACATAGAGAAGAAAGCAATCCTCCGTTCTGATCTTAATGCGGAGCCATCGGGAATTGTCTTCATAGTCTCTTTCCTTTCATTATCCAATCATGTTCCCTGTTTGTGTGAAGCTTTTTAAGCCAATCCGCTCCAGTCAATGTTGTTTTCCACCGCCGCCGGGTGCACCACGTTGCGCAGGGCTGCCGCCCCTGCTTACCGGAGCTGGTGCAGTGTGACCTCCCACGTTGCTCTGGCGACTGGCCTGGCCGCGCGCACTTTGCGTCTTGACTTCAGCGGGTCCCCTATAACCACCAAAGGAAGCAGGAGCTTGAGGTGCAGGCCGCGGGGTGACGGCAGGAGCTTGAGGTGCAGGCCGTGGGGTCACAGCAGGAGCTTGAGGCGCAGGCCGTGGGGCGACAGCAGGGACCTGACGAGCGGGCTGTGGGCTAATAGTGCTACGGCTTTCCTTGCCGCGATTGCTCGATTGCTGCGTATTGGTCCTGGGGGCGAAGACGCCTCCCATAGGGCCCGTCGGCGTTGTACCCCTTCCCCTGACTTCAGGGGTGTGCGGACGCCTGCCGGGAGATCCCTCGGGTCGTGACGCCAAGAACCTGCCCGGATCTCCATGTGAAGGATCATGCCTCCATGTCTGATTGATGTAAGGTCTGCTCCTTTGGACATAAACATTCGTTATGTGCACATAGGGCCTTGCGCGATTGACCCACCCGGGGCGGTTCCATCCATGATAATAAACGTGGTGGTGGCCCCAGTCAAAGTCCAGGTCCAGCCAGCCTCCGATTGCCAACCGAAAGCCAAAGACAATGAAAGGGGAAATACCTGGAGTCCATCTTTGAACGTATATGATTGAAGGGTTGTACTGAGGGACATAAATGTATTGAGGTTGGGCAGGAAGAATCTCTATATAGTCGCCCTCGGTAGTGACACTTTGTTGATCGGTACTCACCAGATTCCCGAGGTTTTGCGCCCGCCACCTCAGACGCTGGATTGAATTTGTCACATCTTGCGGCTGGTTCAGAAACGCGTCCCCAATGCTGGCAGTCCAGTCCATGTCATCGGTCATCATGAAAAGAACATCGGGATAGTGGGCGATCGCCCTCACATTTTCTTCCCAAAATTGTTCGTCAATCCTTGAAGGGTCTCCGCCGCTTCTCAGCCATGCCGCTGCAGCTGCGAGTTCCTCAGGATACGTCGCTGCCGGAAGCATCTGGGCCAACAGAGGGTCAGGGTACAGAGCGATGGGTGAGAGGAGGTCGTCAAGCTCCTGATTGGTAAACAGGTATACCGATGACGAGTCGCCTCGTACATCCTGAATCAAGAGCAGGGCCGAAAGGCACAGTATAGAAAGAATCACAGAACCCCTTGCGCAGGTCCTTCTCAGAAAAGGCTTCTCCTTCACATCTTCGAGTATACCACTCAAAGATCATTCTGACCAGATCTCTTTTTCGAAGGGAAGGGTTTCCGCTTTTCGTGTATAGCCAAGGAATCACTTTTCCAGCGGTGAGGGTTTCGGTCTCTGCAGCATAGTCTCGTAATGTCACTGGATAGACTCAGCGCCTTGCACAGCGATTTGATCACGCATTAATCTCTCCCTCAGCAAGGTGTACCTTTGTTGAGGCTTGTTGTTCCTGATCGCTATTACCAGCGCCTTTTTTGTCCCGACGAGAACCACGAGGTTCCTCCCCCTTGTTATCCCCGTGTACAGGAGGTTCCGCTGGAGAAGCATGTAGTGCTGCGTAAGGACCGGCATCACCACAGCAGGGTATTCACTCCCCTGTGATTTATGAACCGAAACCGCATAGGCAAGGACGATCTCATCGAGGTCGGGATACTCATAGGCGACGGCCCTTCCTTCATAATTCACCATGACCTCCTGCTCTTCCCGGTCAATCTTCACTATCCTTCCGATGTCCCCGTTAAAAACGTCTTTGTCATAGTTGTTTCGGATCTGCATGACCTTGTCGCCGACCTTGAAAACCCTGCCGGCCCTCACAAGTTCATCCTTCGAGGGATTTAAGGTCTTCTGCAGCTCTGCATTCAGATTCGACGCTCCGACAACGCCACGGTGCATTGGAGTCAGGACCTGGATATCATCGACCGGATCGTAGTGGAATCTCTTGGGTATCTTGTCCCTGCAGAGTTCAATAATCTTTTCGAGCGCCTTCTCAGGCTCTTCAATCTCGAAGAAAAAGAAGTCCTGTGGCTGGGTCTCCCGATGGGTGAAGGCAGGCATGTTACCCTCATATACCCTGTGGGCGTTCACGATGATCATGCTCTCCTTCGCCTGTCTGAAGATCTCGTTGAGCCTTACTGTCGGCACCCGTCCCGAATCTATGATGTCCCTCAGGACGTTCCCGGCCCCTACTGAAGGCAATTGGTCGACGTCGCCAACGAAGACCAGGGTCGCCTCTTTGGGAACTGCCTTAAGGAATTGATCCATAAGGACGGTATCGACCATTGAGGCTTCGTCGATCACGATGAGGTCGGCCGCCAGGGGGCTATCTCCATCACGCTTGAATTTGCCCTCTTTCGGGCTGAACTCAAGAAGTCGATGTATTGTCTTGGCTTCCTGCCCTGTGGCCTCCTGCATCCTCTTGGCGGCTCTCCCTGTGGGAGCGGCAAGCAAAACCCGTTGGCCCAGCTTCCTGTATATCCTGATGATGGAGTTGATGATGGTTGTCTTGCCCGTGCCAGGTCCTCCGGTCACCACCATCACCTTTTCTTTAAGTGCTTCCCTCACGGCCTCGATCTGGTTTTCGGCGAGCCTGATTCTCAATTCTCCCTGGACCCACTCGATGGCTTTATCCCGGTCAAAGGAGCGTAAGGGTTTCGGGAACTTCATCAAGGTCTTCAATCCGCGGGCGATCCCGACTTCTGAGAGATAATACTTGGCTAGATAGACCGCCTTGTTGTTCTCCTTGAACTCCTGAGCAGTGAGGTCCTCGATGATGACCTTCCTGCCGGCTGCAATCGTGCCGAAGGCCTTGACGATGATATCGCGATCAATCCCGAGGACCTTCTGAGCTTCCTCCACCAGAGGCCCATAGGGATAATAAACATGTCCGTCATCGGACAATTGGTGGAGGACATAGAGAATCCCCGCCTCTGCCCTGATCTGAGATTCCCTGAGTATGCCCAGTTTTTCAGCAATCCTGTCTGCCGATATGAACCCGATCCCAAAAATATCCGCAGCGAGTCTGTAAGGGTTTTCCCGAACCACCCTGACAGAGTCCCTGCCGTACTGACGGTAGATCTTGGCTCCGTAGCCGGGGCTTACACCATGCCCTTGAAGGAAGACCATGACCTCGCGAATCTCTCTCTGGTCATCCCAGGCCTTCCTGATCATCGCTATCCTCTTGTCCCCGATTCCTTCGACTTCGCCCAGCCTGCCGGTGTCTTTTTCGATGACAGCCAAGGTCTCAATGCCGAATTTCGCGACGAGCCTTCTTGCCATGACAGGACCGATGCCCTTGATCAATCCGGAACCGAGATAGTTCTCTATGCCGGCCTCTGTGGCGGGGACAACGGGTTCGTAAGAGGTTATCCTGAACTGTTCACCGAATTTCGGGTGGATCTGCCAAGCGCCTTTCAGTCTTAAGACCTCCCCAGGCGACACTGCGGGAATACTGCCCACTACCGTGACAAGGTCGTGCCGTCCCCCAACCTTCATCTTCGCGATCGTAAAGCTGTTCTCTTCATTGTGATAGGTGATTCTCTCTATCTGTCCCTCGATCTCGATAAACATGGTTCTTTTGCTCCTCTATTTTACTCTATCAGGCGATACCATGGCGATTCGCGAGCCGATCAAGGGGCCATACCCAGCCGTGACGGAAATTGTCCATTGCCGGCGCAGTAAAGCTTTCCGGAGGGAGGTTCTCCTTCGAATCCCGTAGTGTCACACCAAAAGGGCTGATAACTGGCGCTGAAAGGTTGCTATGTGATAATACCCTGTGCTAGAGTAGAGCGTGATTAAGAAGAACCAAATCCAGCGAATGCTCTTTTTTACTTTATTCTTCCTCTATGCCATATCTCCCCTTTCTTACACGCATAGCGCTAAGAACGGCGTTGAAGCCCTCCGCACCCCAGAGGGGCCCTCGTCATTAACGAGGCATCTCAATATCTTCCTTTGGGAACTGATATGCACTGAGCTGAGCTCAAGAGAGCATGGCGATCACGGGAGTTCAGGGGTTAAGGTACTTCTCAGAAAGTCCAGAGCCACCTTACCCGAAGATTCCAGCAAAAGGATGACATCTCTCGAATGTCTCTCTCTTCGTCAAGGTTCAGAGGGTATCTTCGAAGATCCCTTTTGCACGGATGCAATGGCTACTTACGAACAGGGGCCTCTTCATGCATTCTTTCCCCTCTGTTCGGGACTCTCTCCCCCAGCCTCGGGAGCCGTTTCCTGAATTGTGGCGCCTTTGCTTATTCATCGTGAAGTTGTATTCATGGAAAGTAACACATGCGCGGCATCAGGGCCAAGGCAATGAAAGGAGAATAGATGAAACAGGCATTGTTAGTCTTTATCATAGCCGGTATCTTGATTTCAGGGTGCGCCCAGAGAAAGGTGGCAAGCTCGCCGGAAACGCCGTCAATGGCGACGGAGAAGACGAGGGAAGGAGAGACAGGAGGCAAAAAGGGTCCTGAAAAGATTACGGACCAGCGCGATCTGAAAATCGAATCAAAGGAAAAGACCCCTGAGGCCAGAGAGGTCTCGGACTTGTTTGATGACGTCCATTTCGATTACGATAAGTACGCCATACGGGCAGATGCGAAGTCGGTCCTGAAAAGAGTCGCGGACTACCTTGTGAAGAAGGGGTCGGAGAAGGTGCTCATAGAAGGTCATTGCGATGAACGGGGAACGACTGAGTACAACCTGGGCCTTGGAGACCGCCGGGCAAAAGCGGCCAAGGATTATCTGGTATCGTTAGGTGTTCCCTCTTCGCATATCAATACCATCAGTTACGGCAAGGAAAAGCCCCTCTGCTCACTTCAGACGGAAGACTGTTGGGCAAAGAACAGACGGGATCATTTTGTTCTCGTCAAAGCAGCTCTTTGAAGCAATGAGGGGGCTATTTCGGCGAAGCCGGAAGTCTCTGGTATTCTCGGGTCTCTGAAAGACGATGCCCACGGCACGTCTTGATTCGTTGCTATACTCCGATTCCTTTTTTCATGGGCATCGGTACCTCTGCAACGTGAGATCCTGAGGGTATCAGAACAATATTCTTTACAGAAAGGAGGTGATTCCATGAGGTTCTTAACAGCATTAATCGCGCTGCTCGTCGTTGTCTCATTTGTCGGTGGAGCAATGGCTGTCCCGCCTGGGAAGACGTTGGAGTACGAAGCAAAGGGCGCCGGCAAGGTGATTTTTGACGGTAAGGTCCACGCAGACAAAGGCTTGAAGTGCAACGACTGTCACACCAAGATATTCAAGATGAAAAAGGGTGCTGAACAGATGACAATGGCAGACATGAATGCCGGGAAGTTCTGCGGTGAGTGCCACAACGGCACAAAAGCGTTCAAGACCAGTGACCCTGCTAACTGCGGCAAGTGTCACAAGAAGTAATTCGTTGGAGAAAGGAGAAGGGCGACCGATTTGGTCGCCTTTCTCCTTTCGGTTGGTGGTGAGATGAGTTGAGAAGAGGCTTCTGAGGAACTTCCATGAAAGGTCTTATGTTCTTAATAGCCCTCGTCCTTTTCATCGGGCCGGCAGCTCATGTGATCGAGGCTGCTATGCCCTTCGAGTTCAACTACTACGGCAATTTTAGGGAGATTACAAAGAAGAAGATGCCTGAGGGAGCGGTTGAACTCGGTGAGGAGCTCTTCGGACCTCATACCTATGGAATCGGAATCGTCGGGAATTTTGAGGGCGAGATTACGGCCCTTGACGGTGAAGTCCTGCTTAATTACGGAAGAGACGGCTTGAACAAGACCCTCAGCCAGATCCCGAAAGGCGAGAAGGCCACGCTCCTTGTGACAGCACAGGTCGAACGATGGCAAAAGATAACCATCCCTTTTGCCATGTCAGAACACCAGCTTTACACCTTCGTGCTTGAGCAGGCAAGGAAGTTGGGTCTGGACACAAAAGCACCGTTCCCCTTTCTCATAAAAGGTATCTTCAGTGATGTCGTCTGGAGTGTTGTGAGCGGTATTGATACCGAACTCGACACCAAGCTCCCACGGCTTTCTTGGAAGAAAGTTGTGGGATACCGCGAAGAGGCCGAGGCTCTCATGATCGGCTTTTACCCTGCGAGCCTCCGGGCTGAGATAAGCCATCCCGGTGAGTCCTGGCATGTCCATATTTTCTTCTGGAAAGAAAAGGACACGGGACATGTGAGCGCCTTTTCCGTGCTTGGAGGATCAGAGCTGGACCTTCCGGTCAGGTAAGTCCCGGGACTAAGAAGCAGGCGGGAAGGACTGTGGTAAAGTCTGAATACCTCCTGCGTCGTCCCAAAATGTTATCTATTGGGTGATAGTGGAGGAAGGACTTCTCTGAACCAAAGGACTATGGCGATTTCGTTAATCCGTTCTTCTGCCAGGTCATTACCCTGGACAGCGCGTAAAAGGGTAGCTTCCAAAAACTACGGCGCCAGACACTCTTGAGGAATCCCGGAAACATGATAAGTTTATACAGCCGCCCTCTCTCTCCTGCGACCCGGGAATGCTGACACCAAAGATCGAGCATTGCTCTCCAGCGGGTGGGCGGGTTCATCGTGACGTTATACTCGATATACTCAATCCACGGTACCGGAAGGTCCCGAATGCTTTCGAGGACTTCCGAAGGAACGGCAGCCGAAACCGTCTTTCGCAGATAAGCGAGGCTTTCTCTCAGAGGCAAGATGAGGCGCCGCTTCAAGGCTTGCGCAATGAGGCGGTTCCAATCAATTTCGGATTGTGCGGTGTTGAGAATGGTCATTGCATCTGCTACCCAGCGGAAGGGCGGCGTGTAATTCCACCGTGCTCCGTGAATGCAGACGTGCAACAATTGGTCGGTCGGATTCAGGGCGAGGGTAGCAACGTCATGGATGGTGACGGGTCTCGCCCCATCCCAAAAATCATCGTCGGCGTTCATCCCCCGGGATTGCGACAGCACGTGCCAATGAAGATCGAATTCCTGACCGGCGGCATTCTTAAATCCATGGGAAAAACTCACCGAGATATACTCCTCCGTCGGCATGAAATCCATGGGGGCCCATCCCAGACTCTGTAACAGCTCGATTGCAGGCAAGGCCTTATCCATTCGAATGAGGACGTCAAAATCGTTCATCGGCCGGAGCCCGTAATCTTTGTAATACCCTATGGTAAGGGGGGCTCCTTTCAAGATCAGGGTCTCTATCTCTGCTTCGCGAAAAGAACAGAGGAGAGAGGCGATAGCATGGAACAGCATCTGATTTTTGTACCACGTCTGGCGATAGACGCCCTTGTATTTCCCCATAGACGGATCCTTCAAACCATGGGTCCGGAGATTCCGATAAAGGAGCGGCAGCATGCGGTGGGAAGCGGAATCAACCTGCTCTACGTCGACGGACGATTTCCATGCCTTCCACGCCTCGACGGCGTCCTTGCCGCGTAAAAGCGCAGCCCGCAGGAGCAACTCCTGTTCCGGTGAAGGCAAACTGTATCGTTTAGATTGCCCTCTCCTCATGTGCAATCCCCCTCCTTCACGCCGTCCGCCCCACCAGGAGATGAAAAGGTCTGGATGAATTTTGTCATTGCCCGAACCTCATGATATGCGGCCTTCCATTCGTCCGCTTTCGTTGGATTCAATGGTCTTCCCTCGCAATCGGTGCTTGCTATCCATATGCCGTCGTCGGAGGGTATCTGGTACCGGAAAATCCAGTTGAGAAGCAGGTCAAGGACCCTGCGGTAATCTGCCGTTCGTTTGTACCGAAGGGCATCGGTCAGGCCTGCAAGGCATTCGGCCTGCACCCACCAGACCTTCTCGGTGTTTGACGCGGGCTGTTCACCAAAGCCTTTGAAGTAAAACCCCCCTCTCTTGTAATCGAACCCGTACGTTAAGGCATGGGTGAGAATACTGAAAGAATGGTCCCAGTCGGGAGGGCTTTCGAGGACCTCCTGTGCACGGATCATTAACCAGGCGAACTCAACATTATGGCCATAGCAGATCTCTTCGAAGCCCTCCCCCTTCACCTCGCCCCAATCGTCCAGCCGGTACTCACAAAAAGCGCTTGCCTCTTTGGGAAAGAAGAAGGTCTTGTTGATGTGCAGTGCCTCAGTCAGCGCCGATTTCACCGAGGCGTCACGAGTCACCTCGTAAAACTCTGTGAGGGCCTCCATCCAGTGCAGATGGGCATTGCCGCTCTTTACGCCGAGAACCCCTGGCAAGCCTTTCGGATACCATAACATTCCTTGCCCCGAGGATTTCAGAGGGCTGAAGTCTTCTTCTCCATGCTCCCGCCACCCCGGGTGTATCCCGTCGTGAAACTTCTCTTGTACCTTCTCAAAGAGGAAGAAGGCTTGATCGAGGGGAGCGGACAGGCCGCTTGCACGATAGTATTCAAGGAGGGCATAGAGGACAAAGGCCTGTCCATAGAGAGATTTGCAGGGATTGATCACCCGCCCCCTGAGATCGGTTTTCCAGAAGAACCCCCCGTAGTGCTTATCAAGCAAGGCACCAAGCAAGAAGCGGTAGCCAGCCTCGGCAGCCTTCAGATAATCCCGATTCCCATTGCTGTAGCCCAATCGGTGAGCCATCGAAAAAACGAGGAGGAGACGGGATTGAGAGACCAATTGTTTTTCTCCCGTCCTGCGACCGTTACGGCAAAGGGCTGCTGAAATCCATGCATGGAGACGGTTTGGCCTGTTCCGTGAAGGGGAAAGTCTGTCCGACAGGATATACCCGCCGTTTGCCAAGTCTACGGCCGTGTCATGCCAGTAGGGCATTACCTTCTCGCGCAGGCAGCGATCCAATTCTTCTGCTATTGCGCTTTCACTGATTTCTTCGAAATCGATCATGACTCCTTCTTTATCTCGCCCAGCAATCTCTTCATAAGCTGTTGTCTCAGATATCTCCCTGTGAATCGATCAGCCGAGTCAGATGCGAGAAATCTTATGGCCGCTTTTCTGAAGGAGACGATTTCTTCCTGTGACATATCCTTAATCATCCGAAAGATTCGCGCGGGGTCTTGATCCCTGCAGTCTATATAACAATCGGAAGGGAAGGTTTCCTTTACAAACGCTCCTCCGCCCCAGTAGAGGGGAACAGCACCCGATCGAAAGGCATCGAGCATCTTTTCCGTGATGTATCCGGGGAGATCGCAGTTTTCAAAAGCCAGAATAAAATTATATCTTCTCAGGGTCTTCTGCTTGTCTTCGGCAGTGCCGCAATAATTGGGAAAGGTGACCCATTTGTTTCGTTGTCCTCCCCACGGTTCCGCCCCATAAATGTCGATATCCTTTCCCATGGCCTCAACAAAGCGAATTCTCTCCCGAAGCAGATTGAGTTCAGGACGTTCGGAATACCGGTTGATGATGCAACAAAGCCTGGAGCGTCGTTCCGTAAGATTCCGCTCCAAAAGAGAGAGAGTCTTAGCTCTGCCATTGGCAAGGGCCGGATAAAACATGCGCCTGTTGATATCGGGTTCATTATACAGATAGAGGGATGGTTTCAACACTTCAGACTGGATATTTCTTCTCGTCTCTTCGGTCATGGCCGGAAGGGGCTCAAGGGTAAAGAATAGCTTCGCCTTTTGGAAGAGCACAAACTCATGGTGAAGAAAATTCTGAGCAACGAGATAATCATGCTTCCGCTTATGAAAAAGAGAGGGAAGGTTATGGAGAAAATGATAGACCGAAGGATAAAAAAGAACCCCTCCTTCACGATTTCCTACGCCGGTCATTTTGACAATCTTCCTGTTCTTATAGGTAGAAAAATAAAATAATCCCTGCCAGCTAACGTAGAATCGGAACCTTTTAATCAATCCGGCAGCAGCCCCGTACATAATATCTCTTAATCTCCTCACGATGTTGAGCCTTCTCCGGTCGTTGACTTTCGGCGCCTGTCAAGGGATGCCTTAAGAATGCGCACAACATCGGTCTGAGAACCACGCTCGCGAATACCCATGTTGGCGGTATGGATCCGCCTCAACGTAACGACTTCATCGAGAACGATGCTCTTGAGGCCCTTCTCCGCCGCCTTCAGATACCAGTCAATAAAGTCGCCCACTCTCCATGTTGTTTCAAAGAGTCCGACATGAAAAAAAGACTCCCGTTTGATGAGCATGCTGCCCTTGAAGACCCCCGGCATGACCTCGGCAGGGATGCGGACGCTTTTTCTCTCATCCTCATCGAGTTCCGGACTGTAAAACTGTTTGACCTGTCCGAATACCATGTCCACGTCGGGACTGTCTTCAAAGACCGCCACCTGATGCATTAATTTATCTTCGTTCCAGAGGTCGTCAGCATCGAGAAAGGAGAGAAAAGATCCGCCACACAACATTATGCCCCTGTTGAGGGCGGCACCGACACCGCCGTTGGTCTGGTAGACGTATCGTACCTCTGAACCAAAGCTCTTTGCTACCCCGGCGCTGTCGTCCGTCGAGCCATCATCCACCACAATGACCTCGATCGGCCCATAGGTCTGGCAGAGCACGCTCTCTATCGCCTCACAGAGGTATTTTTCGCCATTGAAGACCGGAATAATGACGCTCACCAAGGGATCGGTTATTTCGTGAAACCTAAGCATTCTGGTGTACTGACATCAGAGGCGGATTTTCTTGATCCGCAGGGAAATCTGTTCCCTTCGGTAAAGATAAGAGTACAAAAGATATTTCTTAAAGCCCTCATCCCGCAATATCCTGTAATGTGCCTTGATCGTCCGTATCAAAAGGTGCCCCAGTCCCTGCCTCGGTCTCCATAGAGCCCTTGCTCTCTCGCGTATGGTTTTGCTTTCCGCGTACAGAGCCAATCTCTTGAGTTCCGCTTTGTTCCATAGCCTTGCGCCGTAATCTTCAAACTCCTCGGTGGCGACCTTCACTCCTATCGAACCGAGGCTTTGAACATTCTCTTTAGCCTCTCTCAAGGTATTCATGGCGGGTACGACGACATCGCAGGGAGAGTTCTGAATGCACCATACGAGGTGTCGCTGGGCAGGGGTCAGAGATAGATTGTTCTCAGGGTGGTCTTTACGGCCTGCGGACTCGAAGACACTGATTTTCATTTCCCATTGCGATGGAGCACAATCCCAGCAAAAGAGTTTCATAGCCACGATGCCGACATCGTGCTCCTCGGCAATCGGAAAGAGTTCTTCGTTAGCCTGTTGAACCTTCCAGTTAAAACGTATCATGATATAGTCAATCATGTCAGTTTCACGGATGACCTTGCCGATCGTGGGGAAGAGGTTTATCGCGTGGCAGCTAAGGCCGATATTTTGGACGAGGTCCTCTTCCTTGAATTTTCTCATCGCTTCACAAGCCGCAACGATATCGTCATAGGAAGCGTCCCCGTCTCCGACACTTGCGAGAAATAAAGGCGCACGGGAATAGCCGAGAATGGCAAGTCGTGACTCAAGTTCCGAGCGGAGCTTCTGATGCCATTGCTGGGCCGAAATGAAACCCCCGTAAAGGGAAATCACGACATCCTCTTTGATATTCGCACGCCGAAAAGAATCGGCCAGCAGTTCCACTTCTTCCTTATAGGTCGTGTCAAAATAATTTACGCCGGATGAAACAAGGTAATGAATAAGGTGTGCTCGGTCGTCGGGAGAAAGGAAGAACTCAGGACCATTGCCTACAGGATGGGTGTGCCCTCCCAGCCCAAGCACATTCACTTCAAACCCTGTCCGACCAAGCCTTCGCAGAACTCTTCCTGCTTCGTTTTCCATCACCGGCCCTCTGACGAGAACTTTTCCTTGATCCAGTTCGAGAGTTGCCCCCTCCTGTAATGATATGAGAACTGGACGTACTTCCCGAGACCTTCATTTTTTAATATTCGATAATGCGCCCTGGCAGTCCGCCGCAATGTTTCACCTATGCTCTGTGTCCGCTTAGGCTTCGGAATTCTTGCCTTATTGGGCGCAAGCGGGATTCTGCACAAGTCCCGCGCCAGCACATTGGTCGAAATCAATGAGAGCCACAGGGTGAACTCGGATGTCAAGTCAAAGTCGGCGTTCGTGAATTCCCATTGTTTGCTCATGCCGGAAAGCCAGCTGCCATCGGTCCTTTGCAGCGCCATAATGTTCTTCGCCACGTGCATCGCAATGTCCCGGTACCTCGCCTCACCGGTGATACGGTAAAGCATGGCACATCCCCAAGCAGCCTTCCCGCTTGAGTAGCCGTCCCAGGGGTCAATGCAGCGCTGCTGAAAGTCAAAGTACCATTGAGCCAGCTCCCGGTACGCGGTCTCTTGGGTTGCACTTTCCAGCAGCACAAGGAAAGCCAGAGGGAGGCCCACAGCAAACCAGCACTGGTCTGCCTTCTTTGTATCGACGACACGCAGAAAGGCGTCGTGGTCGTCTTTCGGCTCTGTATACAATTGACCGTCAGCTTTCACGGCGGTGAAGAAGCGGTCATCTGATGCGGGTTGCAGTTTTATGAGGTACGAAAGATAGTCTGCAACGCGCCTGGCTTGATCAATCATCCCTGCCGCCAAACAGGCAATGCCGGCCGCACTGGAAGATGCGGTATCTGCCATCTCTTTCCCGCCATGGTCCGTGAGCCGTGAATAGAAGCCCCCGTGATCATCGGCCTGCTGGGTAAGTAAAAAAGACAGTGCAGGCAGAGCGATATCGTAGCGGCCTGCGCGCATGCTGCCGGCGACAAGATAAGCGTTGACATACGGGTAATGTCCTGTAATGTGCCATGGATGCGCACGGGGCAAGAAATCTCCTCTTGCGGTAGAAAAATTCTGACGAACGTAGGTTAGCGATCGGTGGGCTGAAGGGGAGAGGCCGGTCTCTGTCAATGCCCAGCCCGCCTTGTAAAAAGCATCCACCTTAGGATCTCTCAAGCGCTTCCAACTCCCGTCCCGATTCTGGTGAGCGACGAGCCATCGGCTCCCGGCAAGGGCGCGCTCGCAAATCTGCTTTGGTGTCAAAGGCTTGGCCATCTGATCAGTCTTCTGCCTTCCCTTCTGCCAAATCGGAAAGTATTCCCGAAGGTTCTTCCCCAATGCAAGAGAGCCTGGGCAGGGACTCAGCCGGACTCCGGGTTTTCTCCCTGCGGCGGTCGAGTGACTTCTTGAGCATGTTGATAAAATAGTGATTCCCTAATTGTTCCTGATTTGTCATATTACCTCCATGTCGCCGATAAAACTGTGTCACGTCCCTGTGTACCACCATCGAGACGCCGTGTTCTCTGGCCCGCATGAACCAGTCCCAATCATCGCAATACCTTTGTGTTTCATCAAAACGACCGACACTATCAAACACCGATCTCCTGAAGAGTGCACTGCCGACACTCATGGCAAGTACGGGGTTTCCCCATTCCCTGAATATATGTCTGCCTCCGACAATATCCGTGAAGATCATGATCTGTGTATATCCAATAACAATGTCTGCAGAGGGCGCGGCGTTCAAGTACCAAAGCTGTCGGTCCAGCTTTTTCTCGCTCCAGAGGTCATCGACGTCCAGGAATGCGATCACATCTCCCTCGGCTTCATCCAATCCTCGGTTTCGGGCCGCAGGAAGTCCTCTGTTCGGCTGATGAACATAACGTACGTCTCCCTTGAGTCCGTCGGCGATCCTTTGGGTATTGTCCGTCGAGCCGTCATCTACAATAATAATTTCTAATGGGTCGTGCTCCTGCTGCCGGATGCTCTCTACGGCCTCGGCCAGAAAGGCCTCTCCGTTATAGACAGGAATTATGACGCTGACGAAGGACGGGGGTAACTCCATCTCAGCCTCTCGCAAAAGGAATCGTTGGTATCGATCCTCCTCGCTCTGTATCGAATGACTTTTATCACGGAGTCTCTCCATAGCCTGATGAATTCTTTCGATGCGTCATAATCTTTTCGAGGTTGTTCAGTTTCGGAAAGGGCTCAACCTGTCTATCCCCTTGCTGTCGGCGACGATCAAGGGACTTTTTCAATGTCTTTATAAAATAGCTGTTCCGTAACGTTGAATCAAGGGTCATGTTGGACCCGTGCCGGCGATAAAAGAGGGTTACCTCCTGCTGTAGATCTATCGAGATTCCCATTTCCCTGGCCCGCATAAACCAGTCAGTATCTTCACCATAGCGAAGGGTTTCGTCAAAGACGCCAACCTTCTCAAGGACGGATTTTCGAAAGAGTCCGGCACTCAGGAGAAGGGCACAGAAAGGATCATGCCATTTTTCAAACCGTGGTCTGCCACCTTCGCCCCACTGCAATTTCATCGGCTGGCTGAGACCCAAAACGATCTCCACCGAAGGGGCCTCTGCCAGACGGGCAAGCTGGAGCGGAATCTTATTCCTGCTCCAGAGATCATCGACGTCGAGGAAGGCGATAAGCACTCCTTGAGAGATCTGCAATCCCCTGTTGCGGGCTGCAGCCGGACCACGGTTCTCCTGTTGAAGATACGTGATATCGTTGCCATAACTCCTCGCAACGGCCTCTGTATCGTCCGTGGAGCCGTCATTCACGACGATCACCTGCATCGGCCGGTGGTCTTGGGACAGTGCGCTTTCGATTGCCTCAGCCAGGTAACGCTCGCCGTTATATACAGGGATAATGACACTCACGAGGCTGTCTCTACCGATCATGAGAATTTCCGCTTTTCTGATCTCGCTGTCGCCCGATTGTCCGTCTGATCAGGGAAAGCACTTCCCTTCTGTTTGTCCGTACGTCGGAAGAAAGATTCCGGTCATGAATCCGTTTATAGAGCAATACATCGGGGATTATGAACATGGGGACATCTCGATCCTTCGCACGTTTAAACCATTCGACGTCACAGGCTATGCTGAGGGCAGGATCGAAGCTGCCGATGAGATTGAAGACAGACCTTCGGGCGAGCAGGGTGCCTGGCGTCCGACCTACATGGACCTGATCCAGAAACGTTTTCGTATGCCCCGGCCTCAGGCGGGCTCCCGGCTCGACAAAGAACTTCACCCATGCGTTCACATAGTGAATCTCAGGGTTTTGCAGGAGATAATCGACCTGAGTGGAGAGCTTGTTCGATAGCCAAAGGTCATCGGAGTCCAGAAATGCGATCAGTTCCCCCTTGGCAGCTTCTAGTCCCGTATTACGACCGCACGCCAAGCCCCGGCCTCCCTGACAGATGTACTTGACCGATCTGAAAAATTGCGAGATCGGGGCGGTACGGTCAACTGAGTTTCCGTCAACAACAATGACCTCATAGGGAGCGTAGTTCTGGGTGAAGATGCTTTGAAGTGCGGGAATGATAAAGCGTTCGCCGTTGAGTACGGCAACGATAACGCTCACGAGAGGCCTAGCCATGTCTTTCACGTTTCTCCTCTATCGCTTTTGTCACGGATGCCCAATCCCCAGGGCCGTCTCCGAGAATCTTTTCAGCATGAACGGCCATGGCGGTTCCGCAGAGTGAATCGATCCTCCGGATGACCTTGAGCGCCGCGTGGTTCCACGTCCAGTGTTGACGTGCCCGCAGGGCTCCCTCCGTCCCCTTCCTGACGATCTCCTGCCTTGAATGATATGCTTTTTGGAGAAGTTCCTCAAGGTGCTCCTTATCCGGTTCAAGGAGGAACCCCTCTTGGTTGAGTTCGTGGCCACAAACCTTCTTGACGCTCCGTCTGTCTGCATCGATCCGCCATCCCACCTCCTCATCCACAAAATCATCGGTAGCGCCGCCGAGGCTCACGATGACCGGAAGACCGCTGGCCATAGCCTCAAGCGTCGGCAGGGAGAAGCCTTCGCCGCGATAGGAAGAGACAAAGACGTCGCAGGCCCGGTAGAGCCTTGCCATCTGCTCTTTGTTGAATTCATCGGCAAGGTAGAGGACCTCCGGCATGCCCTCTCGGTCCTGAAATCTCCTGATGAGGTCCTGTGCCGTCTGACCCCTGTACAGGGTCTTTACACCGAGATCTTTGATGATCAGGCAGACATCGTCTTTCGAGGTGAAGGCGCGGGAGTAACTCTCAAGGAGAATGTCAATCCCCTTGCGATAGATAGTACCACCGACAAAGAGGAACATAAAGCCTTTGCTTGTTGGAAGTCTGAGAGGCCCTCCTAGTGGAGAGAAGGTATCTGTGTCTACGCCGTTGGGGATGACATGAACCTTGGCAGCATCGAGACCTGACGAGACAAAGGCGCTGCGGGAGAACGTTGACGGCGTCCAGATCTCCTCAGCAAGGGCAAAGGTGTCGGTATAGAATTGAGGCACTGCGGAATATTCCCAGGGGTGCATGATGATCCATAGGGCCTTGCCGGGCGGATTTGGCCGGGGAGGCCATTGGTGGCGCACCCAGACATAGGGTCGCTTCGAAGGGTCACGAAGGGAAAACCCCTTCATGCGGATGTCATGAGTCCGTAGTCTTTCGAATCGCGGGTTGCCCTCTGGAGAAAACTGATCCGGCTCGTAAGGGACGGTGGTGAGTTCTGCAACTCCGAAATCAAGAAGGCTTGAACAGATCTCCCGGTTTACGAGAGAGAAGGAAGTCACTGCAAACTGGGTACCCTCCCAAAAGATATGGACCTGTTGTTGAAGATCGAGGGCCGTATCAGGGCTGATCAACCGATGAAGGGCCGTATGATTTACTAAACGCTCATTCATTAGGGTCCCCGGAATTCAAGAAGCCGCAGGGGTTGCCATGATCTCCGGGGACAGAAGAGATCGTCTCCTCCAGCCAGACGAGAACGGGTCAGGAGAGAGCATGACCGCCCTGTTTGCGCGTACGCATCCTGTCCAGACTCTTTTTGAAGACCCGGAGCGAATTCAGTTCAACGGTGGTCTTGTTGCAGGTCATGTTCCTCCCATGCCTTCGGACGATGAGGGTCACGGCTTCCAGTCTCCTGATGGGCAGCTTCAATTCCTGTGCCCGCGTAAACCAGTCCGTGTCTTCACCAAAGAGCAGGGTTGGATCAAAGAGCCCCACCTTTGTGAAGGCCGATCTCCGGAACAGTGCCGCTCCGATAGAATAGGGAAAGGATTCTGCCGGATTTCCACTGTATTCATATTCACGGGTTGCGTCGGTGTAGTGAGCGAGCTGGGCGTAACCATGTATGACATCAATCTCCTCGTCTTGCAACAATTCCTTTACGAGCATCGGGAGGTTGTTCTTCGGCCACAGGTCATCGACGTCGTTGAAGGCGACAAATTCGCCTGTTGCTTCTATGACCCCTTTATTCCTTGCTGTTGCAGGGCCGTGGTTATCCTGATAGAAATATCGGATTTCCGTCGGCAACTGTTCAACGATATCCCTGGTCTTATCGGTGGAACCATCGTCGATGATGATGATTTCCAAGGAAGGATAGCCCTGAGACAGGATATTCTCCACCACTTCCCGGATGAAGGGTTCACCATTGAATACCGGGATGATGACGCTTACCACCGGCCATACTCTTGGAGAGGCGTGTGGTTCCGGAGCGCTATCGTACCTCCTCGGGACGCCTGCAGCGCTTTCACGAGCGAGGGTTTGTAAAACCTCGGAAAGAGCGACCGGGATATGCGCAAGATCGCGGCCGAGTTCGAGATTGAAGCACGGGAGGCTTGCCGACAGCTGATTGAGAAACTCATAGGTCTTAATGCCGGCGCCGGGCAGCTGAGTCATCGTCGTGAAGGATGCTGCCCGAAGAATGTTTTCTGAAGATGTTGTCGTGAGCCGCGACTTGTCGTTGCCTGAAATATGGGGGACGATGACCGCCTTCAGGGGCATCGCCTTCATGATCTGACCGCTGAATGCGGGATGGAGAAACATGACCGCCTTCTCATCCTTGAGGTTCTTGGTGTTCGAAATGAACCGGCCAAATTCGGGGAAATGTTCGACATGGTCGGCATTGAGTTTTGCGGTGTTATATAAGCTGAATGCGCAGGGTTCCGGCTTCAGCCGTGCCACGATGTAATCGTCACCGAGATAAAAGAGGCCCGATTTTAGAGAGGAGAGAGCCGTCGTTGATTTACCGATCCCTCCCTTACCTGTCAAGAGAACGGCACCCCTTTCCGTTCCGACGGCTGCTGCGTGAACAAGCTGGCATTCGTTCTTCTCCAGCCACCAGTGGAGTAAAGTCCTGAGGGGTGCGGCATTCAGCCAGGAAGGAAGACCTGCAGCATGGTCTACCCAAAAGAGACCCCTCCTTGCTTCAAGGTCCATCATGTTCAGGGAGAATTCAAACCAGTGGAAGGCGGTCTTAATCCTGCTGCTGTTATACCCCCAGATGTCTCCCCGGTACGTGTACCGGTCGCGCTTCCATGGCGGGGGAGGCATGTTGGTATTCGTTGATGTGCTGTCCCATAAACAGATGGTCAAATCAGGCGCCTCGATTTGAGGTATCCTGAGATGACTGAAAGCGGGTGTGATATGGTGAATTAATGCCCGGCCTGCAAAGGAGAGGCGGAGGGTAGTGTCGCATATCCGGTAATAGAAATCGATCTCCCCGGCAGACTCCCTTGCTTCCAGGTATCGATGATAGACATTCTGAAAAAATGCTACCTGTTCTTCTACCGTTTCTAAGGTGTCCAAGGACTATTCCCGATGGCAGGGATCGTTAACGAGACAGTCATTGCCTGTTGACGGGAAGGTCATCCCGGGAGCTTGGCCAGCCTGTTTCATCGACGTCATGAATCGGGTCCAGCAAGAGAAGGTCCTGCATATCGGTGTATTTATGTAACACGGGGTGCACGAAGATTTCCGGACCTTCACGGTGGCTTGCTGCTTCGCAGCCGGCACGACCGAGGGCCTCTTCACTTCCCCCCCCTTCGTCCGTTACAATGAGATCCTCCCGTTGTAGTTCGCTCATCAGCCGATTGAGAGCCTCTTCTATCTCGCCTCTGTCAGCCCTGTACCGACCTGCAATCCATTCGATGATTCCGTTGAGATCGAAGCTTCTGTTGATAAGTCCCCATATGTCCGCGCCCGCCCCATCAAGACTGTAATAGTTGCCGCTATCAAGATGGACCAGGACGGTCTCTCCGTCAATGGTCTCATGGATGACTTTAGGACTATTGATCCTGAACCGTGAACCCTCTGTCATCGACGTATCCTTTCTCTTGCCGTATCTTCCATGCTGAAGAGAGCGGTCAAGAAGACGAATGGTTCATGAGCTGAATTGTGAGGGGAAAGCACTGCTGACCACTGGCGGGCCTTTTCTGTCTTTTTCCCGATGCCTTCCGACCTCGCATCACGTACCTAATCCTTGGGATTGCTGTCTTTTGAACGTCTCAACGTCTGCAGGAGCATTATAGCACACAAATCCTCCCTCTTTCTCTCCGGAAGCAGAACGTTCTCAAGATGAACCGTTGGGATCAAAGTCCTCTCGAGGACGCGGAACCGGCCTCTAGAGCGGGCATCGATGACGGAGGCATCAAGAGAAAGGGGCGAAATGTTACAATTCTGTTACGATACCGTGAATATTCCGTTACATCCTTGTAGCCTCTTGCATCCTTATGCCCTCAAATGGTATATGTACAGCATGAACAATGCAAAGATCCTGATCGTCGATGACGAGCCTGATATCGTAGAACTCGTTTCTTATAACCTTACGAAAGAGGGGTTCGAGGCATTGTCAGCCTCAGACGGGAAGGAGGCCCTCGATAAGATCAGGGCAGGCGATCCTAACCTTGTTATCCTTGACCTCATGCTCCCTGGGATACAGGGCATGGAGATCTGTCGAATTTTACGCAATGACCCACGAACGAAGAGCATACCGATCATCATGCTTACCGCAAAAGGAGAAGAAGTGGACAAGGTTCTCGGCCTTGAGCTCGGTGCTGACGACTACATAACAAAGCCCTTCAGTCCACGGGAGCTCCTGGCAAGGGTTAAGACCGTCATGAGAAGGACATCGAAAAAGGCGATCGATGATAAGGTTGTCCGAATAGGGAACCTGACGATCAACAAAGAGACCTATTCCGTGAGAAAGAATGACAGAGTTTTGGATCTGAGTTCCACCGAGTTCAGGCTTCTTCTCTATCTTGTTGAGAGAAGGGGGAAGGTTTTCAGCCGTGATCAGCTTCTCGACGCGGTCTGGAAGGATGAGGCCTTTGTAGAGCCGAGAACCGTAGACGTCCACATCAGGAGACTGCGCACCCACGTCGAGGACGACCCGGCAAACCCCAGGTACGTAAAGACAAAGAGAGGAATCGGTTATTATGTCGACGGAGAAGCATGACGAAGAGAATCTTCAGACGAATCTTCGTAATCTATGCCGTTATCGTTCTCCTCGCAGGGGTTGTCGGCGAGATCTATATTACCTCGGCTGTCAGAGATAACCGTATTGCCGTTCTGAGACAGCACCTTGAAGATTCAATAGGGCTCCTTTCTCCCGGCATATCCTTTACCAACGGCAACCTTGACGCCTTCTGCAGGGGGGTAAAGGAAAAGGTCCATGCCCGTGTCACCATAATACGGATCGATGGAAGGGTGATCGGCGATTCTGACCACGAATCTGCATCTATGGATAATCACGCACATCGCACGGAGATCCAGAAGGCGGCCAATTTTGGGATCGGCATGAGTATTCGTCACAGCGATACGTTACACGAAGATTTGCTCTATGTCGCACAGAAGATGGCACGAAGCGGAACCGACGCAGGATACATCAGGCTTGCGGTGCCGTTGCAGAGTATTTATCGCTCGGTAAATCTCCTCAGGCTAAGGATGATCCTTGCTGTGTCGGCGGTGCTGCTCGTAACATGGGGAGTCTCAGTATGGCAGATCTCCCATCTGAAGAGACTTCTCAAGGAGATCACGGGTTTCTCACGGTCCCTCTCGCGGGGTGAGATAGACAAGAGACTCTTTCTCGACAAGGCGGGGGAATTCAGCGAGATTGCAGATAATCTGACCGCCATGTCGGTCACCCTGCAGGGCATGATGTCGCAAAGCGAAGAGGAGAGGAATCGTCTGAACGTTATTCTCAAGAGCCTTCCTGATGCATTGCTCATCATGGATGGGAAGGGCATGATCACCCTTTCGAGCTCTTCAGTAAAGGATTTTTTTGGAGACGTTCCTGCGGCAGGGACGGGGTTTGCAGAAGTGGTGCGAAATCACGAGTTGGCTGATCTCATCGACGAGGCACGGAAGACCCTTGCTCCGGGCACGGCTGAATTCAGCATCGAAACACCGGAGGAAAAACATCTCATGGCGAGGGTCTCCCCGCTTTTTTATCGAGGAAGTGAGCTTTCAGGGTTTGTCGCGGTATTTCACGATATCACCGAGATCAAGAAACTCGAACAGGTGAGAAAGGATTTTGTTGCCAACGTCTCCCATGAACTGAAGACCCCGATTACCGCGATCAAGGGCTTTGCCGACACGCTTCTCGACGGCGCGCTCGGAGACCAGGAAAATGCAACACGGTTTGTCCAGACCATCAGGTCGAACAGTGAGCGTATCAACGCCCTCGTCGATGACCTCATGATCATCTCCAAGATCGAACTTGGGGTCATAAGGGTCGAGAAGTCTCTCATCGATATCGGAGGGGTCTTCGAGAATATCGTGGAGCTTTTCAAGGCAAAAGCGGCTTCAAAGAATCTTTCTCTGGAAATTCACGGGGATCAGACCATCGGCCAGATCGAGGCAGACAGGAACCGCCTCATCCAGATTCTGACCAATCTCGTCGACAATGCAGTGAAGTTCACGGAAACGGGAAGGGTGACGTTCGGCATCGACAGAGAGGAAGACGGAAAGCCCTTTCTCTTTGTGGAAGATACGGGCATCGGTGTCCCTGCCAAGTTCCTATCGAGGCTCGGCGAGAGGTTCTTCAGGGTGGACCTCGCACGATCGAGAAAGATGGGAGGGACAGGACTCGGCCTCGCAATCGTCAAGCATCTTGTGAAGGCCCACGGATGGCATATGCAGTTCGAGAGTGTGCAGGGCAAGGGCACCCGCGTGAAGATCATCATTTAACCGAAATGTAACAGTGCTTTCACACTGTCGTAATGCTTCCCGCGGTATCCTTATCCACAATCGTATCAGGAACGAAGGTAGATCTATGTCGCGACAGGACGCACAGAAAATTCTTGCCGTGGACGATGAGCAGGACATCATAGAGCTTCTCGCCTATAATCTTTCCATCGATGGTTTTGAAGTAACGACGGCGGCGGACGGGGAGGAGGCCCTGAAGAAGATCAGGGCGATGAGTTTCGATCTCGTTATCCTTGATCTCATGATGCCCGGCATACACGGAATGGACCTCTGTCGTATTCTGAGGAATGACCCGAAAACAAAGAACCTCCCGATTATCATGCTCACGGCAAAGACTGAGGAAGTGGACAGGGTTCTCGGCCTTGAAATGGGCGCTGATGATTACGTAACGAAACCCTTCAGTCCGAGGGAATTGACTGCACGTATAAAGGCCGTTCTGAGACGCTCGACAAGGAACGTGCCCGAATCCAGGTACATCACCATCGGCAACCTCACGATCAATACGGAAACCTATTCTGTTGCCAAGGACAATGTCCCTCTGAATCTCAGTCCCACGGAATTCAGGCTCCTCCTGTATCTCGTTGAACGGAGGGGCAAGATATTTAATCGTGAGCAGCTCCTCAATGCCGTCTGGAAGGACGAAGGATATGTCGAACCAAGGACCGTTGATGTCCATGTGAGCCGGATCAGAATGCAGATTGAAGAGGACCCGGCGAATCCTCTCTATATCAAGACAAGGAGGGGGCATGGCTACTATTTTGATAACACCGTTCCCGAAGGCAAATAGTTCCCGGCGAGGTTTGGAATTACCAATTCGGTCACCGGCAATGCCGTGCACTTATCATTCCCGCAAGCGAAGCACATCAGGAATCCTTCTGAAAGGAAAGATTCCGGCCGGAATGACAGAATAGCAGCTGAATATGGCTTTGTCAGCGATCGTTTTAGTAAGGCCGGCGCTGCCTTCCCCATGAAGGAACCACCGGAGGAGCCATTTCTCTGGGGTGTCGCCACTTCCGCCTTTCAGCTTGAAGGCTCGCCCAATGCAGACTGGTCGTCCTGGGATACGATCCTGAGTAAGAAACCGGCGGTGACAAACCATTATGAGCTGTACCGGGAGGATCTTGCCCTCCTGAAAGACCTTGGTGTGAATGCCTATCGCTTTTCCCCCGAATGGAGCAGGATACAACCGCGTGAGGACAGCTGGGATGAAAAGGTCATCCGTCACTATCAGGAGATTATTGAGATCCTTAAGAGATACGGCATCGAGCCGATGTTGACCCTCCATCACTTTACCCATCCCCTCTGGTTCATAAAGAGATATCCCTGGCACGAAGATGCGTCAGTGGATACCTTTCTTGCCTATGTAAAGCGTATTGTCGCAGCAATAGGCGGCGTAACTTATTGGATAACCTTTAACGAGCCCTATGTCCTCATCCTCGCAGGGTACTTTGAAGGGTGCACGCCTCCGGCGATAAAGAGTGTGCAGCTGGGTGTCAGGGCCTTGGCAAATATTCTGAGGGCTCACGCAGGGGCATTCGAGATCATCCATGATGCTCACCCCAACGCAAGAGTGAGCGTGGCCCATAATATGGCTGCCCTTGCCCCCTGGAAGAAATGGAATCCCCTGGACAGGCTCCTTGCGCGACTTGCGAAACGCTTCTATAATCACTCCCTCCTCGATGCCTTTCTGACCGGGTCACTGAAGATCAAGTTTCCCTTCAAGGAAGAAATGGAGATTCCCGTTCCCATCAAAGGCAAGCTCGACTTTTTCGGCGTTAATTACTACACGAGGATCCACATGCGGTTCAATCCCCTGAAGACGATGGGAGCGGAGATGAGACACCTTGACATTGGCGGTCATGGCCTAACCGACATGGGGTGGGAAATCCATCCTCATGGCCTCGAGAAGGTCCTCCGCTACGCCACAAAGCTCGAAGTCCCCCTCATCATAACCGAAAATGGCATCGCCACAAAGGACAGCCAGAAGAAGATACGCTTCATGCAGAACCATATCGATGTGATGGAGCATTGCAAGAAAGAGGGAATGGATATCAGGGGCTATTTCTACTGGTCCCTCATCGACAACTACGAGTGGCTCCAGGGACTCGATGCACGCTTCGGGCTTTACAAGGTAAACTTTGAGACCCTCGAACGTATACCCACGAACGCAGCCGCATATTATTCCTACCTCATAAAAAACAGGAAGTTTTAGCCGGTCTCCCTTCTCACCGCCAAGACCCCTGCCGATGAGCCGAGGGTCGGACCGGACTGCCCGTCGTTGGCCGGAGAGATGGAGGGGGTACCCGGCCTCCTCCGTTCAGGGGCGGAAGATAATGATACTATGCCTGCCCTTCAGGTTTCACATTTAACCATAATGTAACGCCAATTTCATCATACTGACATGTTTACTGCCTATGATATAAGCCATGATGATTATCTATCGAACCAAGCAGATCCATGCTGCTGTGTGATTTCCATATTCATACAACCTATTCTGACGGCTCAGTGGAGCTGAGGAGGACAGTCGATCTTTTCGGACAGGCAGGCTTTGATGTCATAGCGATAACAGACCATGTCGTTAATGGCGACAACCCGCTCGGCAAACTCGCCCACCGGTTTCGGCTTTCCGTAACAGCCGCCAACTTCGAAGAATATATCGAAGACATAAAAGAGGAAGCTGAAAGAGCCCAGGCCAAATACGGCATGCTCGTCATTCCCGGAATTGAGATAACCAAGAACCATCGTACCACAGATACTTCAGCCCACATCTTGATCATTGACGTCCAGGACTTTATTCCCGCCTGCATGAGTTATGAAGAGATATTTCTCGAGGCGAAAAGGCAGAAGGCCCTGACGATAGCCTGCCATCCGCACTACATGTCGGCGATGACTGACAGGGATACCCTCTTTCTCTGGAACAACAGGGAACGGTATGCGCGCTACATCGACGCCTGGGAGATCGCCAACCGCGATGATGTGTTTAACGTTATTAGCCTGAAGAAGTATCCCTATGTTGCGAACAGCGACTTCCACAAGCCGAGGCACCTCTATTCGTGGAAGACACTGCTCAACTGCGAGAAGGATACCGCTTCCATCAAGGAATGTATAAAACACAACAAGGGTGTCGCACTCACACTCTTCAGGAATTAGGAGGTGATGATGCTACTATTCTGGACATTTGCGTGCCTGACGCTCTTCGGGATAATCGGATATCTGTTTCAAATGGCCGCTGTTCGGTCATATGTCTTCCCCCCCGACTCAGGGGAAAGCGCAGGCTTTCCCCGATCTTATCCTCCTGTCTCAATCCTCAAACCTCTCAAGGGTCTTGATGACGGGCTTTTTGACAACCTCGAAAGCTTCTGCAATCTTGATTATCCCCGCTATGAGATCATCTTTGCCCTTCAGAACCGGAATGATCCTGCCCACAAGGTCGTACAGAAGATAAGGGAAAAATACCCGTCCTGCGACATATCGATCGTTGTGGAATTTTGCGATGCCGGACTTAACCCCAAAGTCAACAACCTAATCCCCGCTTATAAACGGGCGAGACACGACCTCATACTCATCAGCGACAGCAATGTGCGTGTCGAGAAGGATTATCTGAAGGATACGGTGAGGCATATGGCCGACCCGTCGGTGGGGCTGGTCAGCAATATTATCAGGGGCGTCAGGGGCCGTTCCCTCGGCGCGGTCTTTGAGAACCTCCACCTGAATTCCTTCGTCGTCGGCAACGTCTGCCTCCTGGACCGGTATCTCGGCATGCCATGTGTGGTAGGCAAATCCATGCTCATGAGAAAGGATGATCTCGAATCCATCGGCGGATTGTATACGGTGAAGGACCTCCTTGCTGAAGACTATATCATGGGTGAGCGGATACATGCTCTCGGCAAACGAGTCGTTCTCTCCGGTCACGTCATCAACAACGTGAATGAGGACTGGGGCATCGGAAAGTTTCTGGGGAGGCACATCCGGTGGGGCAAACTGAGATGGAAGATCGGGGGCGCCAAGTACTTCTTTGAACTTGTCAGCAACACGATCGTGGTGGCGTGCTTACCCCTCATATTTTCCCCGGTCACAACTGGGGCGCTCCTCCTGGCAGGTTTCACAGGAGTGGTGAAGATTGCCCGTGATTTCTACCTGGGCAGGAAGATCGGGGCGGATATGAAACCTTTCCTCTATCTGCTCGCTCCCGCCAAAGACCTCTTCATCGGAATCATCTGGATCTTTCCTATCCTGAGCAATACCGTAACGTGGAGGGGGAACCGCTACCAGATCGGGAAGAACTCGATGCTCTATCCCTGTCCCGAGACGGGGCTCAAGGTCTGGAAGCCAAGGATTATGACCGTGATAAAGACACGACTGGCGTTGTCAAAGTTCTAAGGAAGGAGGCCTCCATGACGCAACACTATGCGATATCTTACCGTGACCTGGGCGAGGAACATGCTTGCCCGTTCAGCGACAAGGAGACCAATATCTGTTCAGCGTCCCTTTCATCCATGATCATCGGCAGGCACAAGGACCAGATCTACTGTTCCAGCGACAATTATGACAACTGCCCGATGTTCCTCTCAAAGATTCTGAGAAAGAGGGGCTGATCTTGCCGGTTACAGAATCTTAACCGTTTTGTAATGTATTTTTAACAAAAGATTCTTTATTATAGTTCCCGAAGGAGGTAACGATGACAACGCTCGGATTTGTCTTCTGCCCGAATCTCAGGGGCAGCATGGAAGGGATAAAATGTGGTATTACGAATAACCTCATCAGGGACATGGACGACGTTTCACCCAAGCTCTGTATGAGCAGGAGGCACGAAGCATGTGCCATATATATGCAGTCCCTGCAGCTTATGATTGAATGCGGTTCATATACCAACTGCGCGTAGGGTCATGTGAAGATATGTGCCTTTTCCTCGAGTCGTAACGATATTCATACCGTGCCAGCATACGCATGGCGGCAGATGACACCCTTGCTCTTGTGGTTTGCCCGGCATTGATTTCCGCACGAAGAGATCGTTTTACGGATGTCGTTGTCAAGATTATCGCATTCTTAATTTATCTGCCTTCTGTCGCTTCTCTCTGTTTCCCCGCCGCTATAAAGAAAGCATGTTCCTGCTTCCACAAAGGTTCATACGAAAGGGAGGTTCCGTATGCAGCAAGCAGAATGCCTCAGGCCTCTTTGCTCTGACGGAGGTTCACCCGACGTGCCGGTTCCGGACCAGACCGTTGAAAAACGGCTGAAGAAGAAGATATTCGTCCTGGACACGAACGTACTGATCCATGATCCAAGCTCCCTCTTCAGGTTCGGCACCCATGATGTGGTGATACCGTTTGTTGTTTTAGAGGAGCTCGACAGGCTCAAGAAAGGGCACGGAGAGAAAGCGGTATCGGCGCGGAGCGCGCTCAGGATCATTGACCGTTTAACGGAGAAGGGCCCGTTGATGAAGGGCATCGCGATGGAAACAGGCGGTCTCCTTTCCATCGGCATCACGTTAAGCAGCGTCCCCACTGCCTTCATGGACGGCGTCACCGAGGATAACGCGATCATAAAGACGGCCCTCGGCGTCGTGGAACAGCAGCAGACCGACGGACGAGGAAATATGGTACCCGTCACCTTGGTCTCCAAAGACACGACGGTGAGAATAAAGGCCGAGGCATGTGGTCTCCACGCGGAAGACTACGAGAGCGATAAAACGACCATCTTCCAGAAGTATGGACGGGTGCTGGAAGAATCCGATTACACGAACGGCATTCATTCCATACGGTACGTGAAGTCAGGGGAAGAGGTCTTCAGGCTGCAGGGCTGCAGCGCCCACACAAAGATCAAGAACGGAAAATCTCTGGAAGGCATTGCACCAAAAAATATCGAGCAACGATGCGCGATCGATGCGTTAATAAACCCTGACATCGAGGTCGTTGCCCTTACCGGCTCTGCGGGAACGGGGAAGACCCTTCTCGCCCTTGCCGCGGGGATACACCAGACCACAAAGAAATCACCCTTGTATGAGCAGGTCGTGGTGGCGCGACCGGTTGTCCCCATGGGCAATGATATCGGGTATCTGCCGGGGGACGTGAACGAAAAGCTGACACCCTGGATGCAGCCGATCTTTGACAGCCTGGAGGTGATCGTCAACACGCCGAAAGGGCATATCAAGGATGATCGATCAACAGCACAATACCGGAGCTTTCAGTACCTCATCGATGCGGGTGTGCTTCAGATCGAGGCATTGACCTATATCCGCGGACGGAGCCTTCCCCAGCGGTATTTCATCGTGGATGAAGCTCAGAATCTGAGGCCCGTCGATGTCAAGACGATCATTACCCGGTGCGGAGAAGGCACGAAGATCGTCTTTACCGGTGACCTGAACCAGATCGATACGCCCTATCTGGACGCAAAGAGCAACGGCCTTGCTTACCTCATCAGCCGCTTCATTGATGAGGAGAATTTCTGTTATCTGAACCTTCACTCCAGCGTCAGATCGAGGCTTGCAGAACAGGGCGCACGACTGCTGTAAGGGGACGTAAGGCATGCCTTACGGTCTCGTGTCGACAAAGAGAGATTTGACCTTAGGTTCATAGTCATACAACAGTTTGTTGTTATCAATTTGCTGCTGTTACGTCCTCCCGCGTACTCGAATTCGAAGTACTCCTGCTGAGAATCGTGAGAAAATGATATATAATAACGGAAGGAAATTGAACCTCCGGCGTTGATGCGCTGCGTCTATTTCCCTACTTGCTCATGCTGGGGCGAGCGATGAGGTGATAGAGGAAACAACGGAAATTAGAGCGGCAAAAGGAATCATCGTTGATTCACCGGGAAATGAATCGGAAGAATAGACCCACGGACGGCTTTCCATGAAAACCGGTCGGCGGAAGAGAGGAGGAGAGAATGAATTTCTGGGAAAAGGTAAAGAAAGATCTGCAGAAGGGACTGGAGGAAGGTATCACCTATGTCGTGGAGGGCGCCTCTATCGTGAAGAAGAAGGCAGAGGAGCTTACTGAAGAAGGGAAAAGGCGGTACAGGCTCTATGAGCTGAAGACAAAAGTGCAGCAGGAGATCGCCGAACTTGGAGGAAAAGTGTATGAGTTGAGCGGGAAGGTCAGGAACCCCATGCTCGACAGCAAGGTGAAGGCAATAAAGGCGAGAATCAAGAAACTGGAACTGGAGATAATAAAGCTCGAAGGCATTCCAAAAAGCACAGTGAGAAAAACAACCTCCCGAGCGTCAACTGCGAGAACAACCACAAAGCGGAAGGCATCTGGGGTCAAGACCGTTTAGAAGAACAGAGAGCTCCGGCCTGTGACTCAGGAGATGGCCACATGCTTAGGCAAATAATGAAAGAAACCGATGTCGGCTGCCGATTCTCATGGTAAACTTAGTTCGGGGATCTTCAAAACCAAGCCGAAGTGAGAGGGTGGAAAGGGCGAGGAGTTATGGCGACTGCATATCAGTACGAAAATGATGCGGAACGGAACAAACATTGTGAAGCCATCCGGAGACTCGCAGAGAAGCTGGGCGTACCTGAAGAGCAGATAAGGATGCTCTACGAGGAAAACCTCCTCAGTATTAAGCAAGGGGCGAGAATAAAAGACTATCTCGTCATTCTCGTGAGCCGCCACGTGAGAGATTCGATAGGGAGGGGCTCGTTTCAGAAGATGTCGTAAGAGCTGAGATGCAATAAGAAACGAGCTGCTGCTCATCGCCTCAAAGGACTCAAGGGATTGGAGGGTGATCATTGATTACCCTTCCAGCCCCGGGATCGTTCCTTGGCCACATTCTTCTTGCTTTCCCGCACGTTACAATCACAATTTAACGATTCTTTCATAGAACTGACATATTTCTGTAACAATATGATGCTAAGCTGATAGCATCGTATTGGACCCATTACAGGAACAGTTTATAAAGCACCTACCTTGCCAAAGGAGGTTCTGGATGAAAAGAAGATGGTCCGCTTTTATCCTTGGGTTATGTTGCCTTCTCCTGTCAGCGGGGGTATCAGAGTCTGCAAGCATCACGAATCCTATTCTGAAGAAGCTTGTGGAAAAAGGTATTCTCTCCGAGCAAGAGGCTCTTGAAGTAATGCAGGATATGGAAAAAGAGATACGGGAGAAGGACAAAGCAACAGAAGTCAAGATTGAAGAGAAGGTTGCCGAGAAGGTCAGTGAGACAGCGCCTGCGGAAAAGAACGAGGAGATCGATAAAATTGTGAAAGCCTTCAAAGGTCTTAAGTTCAGCGGCCTCTGGTACCTCTCTTATGGTTATGGAAAGACAGGAGGCATACCAAGCGGTGCGCAATTCAACAATTTTAATGTAAAACGAGGGTATTTCACCTTAGAAAAGGAGCTCTTTCCATGGTTGTCAGGCCGGATGACAACTGATGTGACGACGGTGAATCTGAAGACACAGAATCTTGGACCTGGTGAGAATGTCTCTCTCAACGTCAACGGCTCCCTGGCGGTAAGAATAAAGTACCTTTATGCTCTCGTTACCCCTCCGGATTTGGCATTTCTCACCAAACCGGGCGCTGAAGTCGGCATTGTGCACACGCCGTGGCTTGATTTTGAAGAGCACATAAATTATTACCGTTTGCAGGACACGATGTTTATCGAAAGAAACGGCATCATGAGTTCAGCGGATTACGGCGTAACCTTTGCCGCGCTCTTAGGTGGGCTCATGGATGAGAGTTATCGTAAAAATGTCAATCCCTCATATCCTGGCAGCTACGGGAGCATTCAGGCAGGAATTTATAATGGCGGAGGATACACGACGACCGAGCAGAACAGGAATAAGGTGCTCGAGGGACGGATAACCGTCAGGCCTCTACCCGACATTATCCCGGGACTTCAGCTCTCGTATTTTGGGGTGACGGGCAAGGGCAACGTTGCCGCGCACCCCAATTGGACCGCAAATCTTGCATTCGGCAGTTTTGAGCACGAATACTTTGTCGTGACAGGGCAGTACTTCTGGGGGGATGGGAACGCCCAGGGATCGGATCAATTCCAGAAGAGAGGTTATTCCCTGTTTACGGAACTGAAGCCTTTTATTGAATTGAAGTTCCCGCTTGAGAGATTCACTCTCATTGGTCGCTTCGACCACTTTAATCCCAATAAGAATGTGAGCGATGCCTTGTCAGGGGAAAACAACAGGTATATTGTAGGTATAGCTTACAGTATAGACAGACTGCATAATAACATGGTCCTCCTCGATTACGATAATGTAGAATACAAGCAACCGGGAAAGACACGTGATGAGAGAATACAGCTGACGTTGCAGGTGGCTTTTTAGTCTGCTTTGGTGCTTGCGGCAGTTGTCGCCCTTTCCGGCCGACATGGACGGGATCCTCTACCGCGGGAAATGGAACGACCTGACCTGATATATGCGCGGCTGCTAAAGCATGGCGAAGAAATGTTACAAAAATTTAACATTCCCTTCATGTAGCCGTAACAATAGGGCGTTATAATTAATATTAGATATGCTGGCAAGCATAGCAATGGATCAAGTGACAGAAATACGATGCCCCTCCTGCGAGGGTGATGCAGTGTACCGTTACGGCAGGATAAAGACCGGTGCCCAGCGGTTCATCTGCCTCGTTTGTGGCATGCAGTTTACCCCCGGGGCAAAGAAGGCGTTGCTCAAGGGTAAGCCGCTCTGTCCGGAGTGTGGCAAGACAATGAATGTCTATAAGCTTGAGGGACTGGTCATACGTTTCAGATGCTCGGGCTATCCTGTTTGCAAGACGTTCAGAAAATACACCATGAAGGAGGAAGAATGAGCTATTACCTGCATAATGTCCCCGGTCGACTCAGAGTAAAGAGCCCCCTCTTAAAGAGAAACAGTGATGCGGGAGAGGAACTGAAAAAGGCGCTGAGTACGATTCAGGGCATCGCAACCGTTGACTTTAACCCCGTGACAGGAAGTCTCCTGGTCAACTATAACCATAGGACAACGAAGCAAGAGGACATCATCTCTCTGCTTGAGCGCAAGGGGTATTTCGACCGGGGGAGGGCGACGACGAATGAAGACTATATTCATGTCGCAGCCGAAAAGACCGGACGCCTCGTCGGCAAGGCAGTGCTTGGAATAGCGATCGACAAGGCCCTTGAAGGTACCGCGTTGTCACTCATCGGATTGCTGATTTAGTTTTTGAACGGAGGATTTCGAGGTCCTTTCTGATCTCATCGCCTAAGTATTTTCCCTTTTCTGCCAGTAGTTTTCTTTTATCGATCATTCTTTCGACTCTTTCTCGGCTCCAGGAGGTCCCTTCCCTTCGTGGCGGGCAGTTAAACACCTTCAGACGTACCATGGCTGCTTTGAATTTCAGGGCTCTTTCCTCGGAGCAGCCGCAGAGGCAGGTAATGATCGAATCATTGGACAAGGCATGTACAGCGTATTAAAGTAGGCCATGGATACTCAACCGCAAAAAATTGTTCTCTCCCTGACGATCGCGTACTTCTTTATCGAGCTCAGCGGTGGACTCTATTACCGGAGCCTCGCCCTCGTCACGGACGCATCTTTTATGGCCATCAATGTCGTGGGCCAGGCGCTCGCCTTGTTAGCGGGCAAGCTCTCCGAGAGGCTGCCGGACAGAGACAACACCTTCGGATATGAGAGGGCAAAGGTCCTGTCGGGGCTTTTCAACGGGATACTCGTGGGATTCCTCATTTTCTATGTTCTCATAGAAGCATACAAGAAGATCATGCACCCCGAGCCCATTGCCGCAGACAAGGTACTGATAATAGCCATTCTCGGCCTCGCGGTGAATGCATATGGATTATTCAGGTTCAAAGAGCATGCGAACCTCATGCATATCAAGGGCGCGAGGCTTCTTGTTCTCAACGACACCTTGGGATCAGTGGGTGTTATAACCTCGTCCGTTCTTATCCATTTTACCGGTCTCTACCTCCTCGATCCCCTTGCCGGGGTTCTCATCAGCCTCCTCGTGGGATATCCAACCTACTACCTGATAAAAGACAGCCTGCGTATCCTAATGGAGGGTAACCCCTCCTCCTTCACCGGAGAGGACATAGAGAAGTTCATCTACAGGAACTTTCAGAACGTCAAACGTGTGAAGGATCTCCATATATGGGGGTTATCTACGGAGAGGATCATCTGTGTCGCAAGGGTCAGGACCGCCGGACCGATAGACCACAGGGACACGGTGAGAAGCATGAAGCATCGTCTCATGAAGCATTTTGGATTCTCCGATGTCTTTGTTGAGGAATATGAAGCAGGAGATGAGAAGTGATCATGCGTCTGGCAGTGGCCGTAGAGGTCTTTGCTATGCCGCGCACGCATGCTCTGCCCCTTCCCTGAGGACCTTCCTGCGCCAGCGCTCAATGAGCCTATCCGTATCGAGGAGGACAAAAAAATCTGTGGTTCCGAACAAAGGATTAAAGGTCGGCTCGCCGCATATCTGGGCTCCTAGCCTGAGGTAACCCTTCATGAGCGTCGGCATGAGAGAATGGGCCGCATCCCTGTCGCAGAACGACAGCATCTGCACACCCGGCTGGCGCTTCAACGGGTCTACGGTGTAACGCTCGTCAGCCCTATGGACGCGGTTTAGGTAGGAGTATACGATATTCACCAAGGCCGTGTTCGCGCTGTGCAGGCTCGCGCAGCCGAAGAGATAGCGGATGCCATACCTTTCCACATAAGCGGCAATCCCCCGCCAGAGGAGGCCGATGATCGGGACGGTTCTGTAATCTTTGTGAATGCAGGAGCGGCCTAACTCCAGCTTTGTGCCAGGAAGACTCCTGATTGCCGAGAGGTTGAACTCAGTCTCCGAGTAATACCCCACTGAATTCTCCGCAACCACGCCCGGCATCATACGATAGGTCCCGACAACCCTTTCGTTTTCCCTGTCAACGACAACAAGATGGTCGCAGTAATCGTCAAATTCGTCCCGATCCATTCCCGTCAGATAGGATTCAGAAAGACCCTCATGCAGCTCCCTGTTGAATACGTCGAAGCGAAGTCTGAACGCCGCCTCCCGCTCATGATTCTCCACAGCCAGCTTTACAGAGAACCTGCCATGCGAAATTTCCATGCCTGCACCATCTGCTCTCATGAACGCGCTCCTCCTCCAAAAGATATTGTGCGGTATCGGCACTAGTATAACAACGGTGCTTTGCAGGAGTATTACACGCCGGTGAAATTTCGGTTACAAGGAGGCGCGCCGCTACCCGACGTCATCCCCGGGCATCTTCCCGAAGGGCAGGAGCCTTGTCGGTCAATTCCCACGGCAGACCGATGTCCATCCTGCCCACATGGCCGTAAGCGCTGAGCTTGCGGTAGAAGCCTCCCTTGACGATTGAAGGCAGAGATCTCAGGCTGAACTGCCTCAGGATGGAAGCAAGCCTGAAGTCGAAATGTCTCTCCACGAGGGCAGCGATAGCGTCATCGGGTATCTTTCCGGTCCCAAAGGTCTCGGTCTGGATACTGACCGGCCGAGGAAGGCCGATAGAATAGCTGAGCTGTATCTCACATTCATCGGCCAGCCCCGCAGAGACGATATTCTTTGCCGCATAACGGGCGACATAGGCGCCGACCCTGTCAATTCTCAAGGGGTCCTTGCCGCTCAGGGCCGCACCGCTGTGGCGGGAATACTCTCCATAGGTGTCGATGGAGTTCTTTCTGCCGGTGAGGCCGGAATGGACAGAGGGACCGCCGACAAGAAAGGGACCATCAGGATTGATGAATATCCTCGTCCTCTTGTCAGGCTGGATCTCTTCGTCCTGGAAGGAAGGATTGATCACCGTTTCTCTCATGTCGTCCTGGAGACGGCTGAAGTCCGGGCCACCCTTGTGAGAAGGTTCCATTTGGGACGCGATGACCGTAATGCTGTGAATTCGGTAGGGTCTGCCGCCCCTGAATTCAACGCCGACCTGGGTCTTTCCGTCCGGCATCAGATAGGGGAGCATCTTCTGGATCCGCACCGATGTCAGTTTCCGTGCGAGTTTGTGGGCAAGCCAGATGGGCAGCGGCATGAATGAAGAGGTCTGATTGCACGCAAAACCGAAGAGCGTCACCTGATTTCTTACGGGTATCCGCTCTATCTCTTCTTCGGACAACGTCCGTTCATCGAAGATGCGCTCGTTTTCAGGAGAGAGTTCCTTGAGGCTCGTGATGATGCTGCAGGTCTTGCTGTTGAAATCCTTCCGGTCATACCCTATCTGGCTGATGACCGTGCGCGCCACATTCGAGAAGTCCACATATGCAGCGGAAGCGAACCGCGCAGCAATGAAAAGAATGGCCGTCGAAACGGCGCACTCTGCAATAACAGATGCATAGGGGTCCTGCTGGAGGAAGTGATCCACGATGGCGTCGCTGATCTGGTCGCAGAGCTTGTCCGGATGCCCCTCGGTGACCGATTCAGAAGAAAAGATGAAGTCCTTTTTCATGCCGTTGCCTCCTTCCTGTGCTGCCCGATGATCACGCCCGCATCGGCCTTCTCAGGACCGGACGTTATCCAGTGGGTTCCCTCGGAGCCCTTTGTTGCCTCGTTGATGACGAGGGAGCCGAGGGCCGTCCCGCCGACGACAAGCCAGTCGCCGAGGCCGATCGGGGTCAGGCCGAGGAGGCCCCTGAGCCCAGGCAGAATGATCGCCAATCCCTGGATCGAGACAGAGCCGACCAGTGCGGCGCTGAGATACCTGTTGGTCGGAAGGCTCTCCTTGTCGAATATGCGGTGCTTTTCGGACCGGCAGCTCAAGGCGTGGAGCAACTGTCCGAGGGTGAGGCCCATAAAGGCCATGGTACCTGCCTGCGCTCCCATGCCGTAACGCATGATCCCGTAACCGTAAGCACCCATCGCCCCTGCCGAAAGCGCCATTGATTCAAAGGCGATGCGCTTGAGGTCGCTCTTTCTGACGATCGGTTCCTCGGGATTTCGCGGCGGCAGATGGAGGACATCGGGCTCAGGGAGTTCAAGAGCCAGGGCTAGTCCAGGGGCGATGTCCGAAATAAGATTGATCCAGAGGAGCTGCATGGCATTGAGCGGCTGCCCCAGGCCAGCCGTGAGCGACGCAAACATGACCATGATCTCGCTCATGTTCGTCGAAAGGAGGAAATGCACCGATTTCCTGATATTGTTATAGATTGTCCTGCCCTGGCTGATGGCTATAATCATGGTCTGGAGATTGTCGTCTTCGAGCACGACGTCGGCAACCTCACGCGCAACATCGGTGCCCGTGTGGCCCATGGCGATGCCGATATCGGCAGCCTTAAGGGCAGGGCCGTCATTGACACCGTCTCCCGTCATTGCCACTACCCTTCCAGATGCCTGGAGTGCCTGCACGATCTGGAGTTTGTTGGCGGGGCTCACGCGCGAGAAGACATGGACCTTTTCTGCGAGGGCCTTCATGACGCCGGGATCGATACGGTTAAGATGCGTGGAGTCGAGTATCTCGAGCTGCTCTCCCCTGCTGAGATCGAGGTCTTTGCCTATGGCATAGGCGGTAGGACCCTGGTCGCCCGTGATCATTACCGTGTCGATCCCGGCTTCATGAAACTTTCCGACCAGCTCCCTCACACCGTCCCTTACAGGGTCTGTCATTCCGGTAAGGCCGAGCCAGACGAGATCATCCGAGTAGCGTTGTATGTCGCAACTTTCCAAAAGGTCAGGCCATTCATCTCCTCCGTTGTGATATGCATAGGCGACGCCAAGGACCCTCAGGGCGTCGCCGGCCATCCGCTCGTTCTCGATCTGGATCGCCTCGCGGTCCTCATTGGTAAGGGGAATCTTCGTCCCTTCCTTCATCTGCCATGAGCAGACGGACAATACCTCCTGAGGACTGCCCTTTACGGCGATCACCATCGGCCCGCCGGCCACCGATGAATTCTCTAAGACATCATGGAGGGTAACCATGATGTTGCAGTTTTCGGATCGGTGCATCACCTTCCTGAGGGGAAACTTTTCCCTTATCTCCGGAACATTGACTCCGGCGGCTACAGCGAGATGGATAAGGGCGTTCTCCGTGGACGAACCTATAACAACAAAATCGCCCTTTTCCTTCTTGACCTCGCTTTCGTTGCAAAGACAGCAGACATGCATGAGTCTCAGGAGCTCCCCGCATTCGTAGGGATTGAGGTCCCCTGAGGCGCTCCTGAATTTGCCGTCCGAAACCGCGAGTCTCGTCATCCCCGCATAGACGCTTACGATGGTCATCCTGTTTAATGTGATCGTTCCGGTCTTGTCGAGGCAGATGGTCTGCACCGAGCCGAGGGTCTCTACTGCATCGAGATGTCTCATGAGGACATTGTGTCTCCTCATGTTCCTGATCCCGAGGGCCAGGGTAGTCGTTGCGACCATTGGCAGTCCCTCCGGGACCGCGGCCACGGCGAGTGCTATCGAAGATTTCAACATTTCGAGAAAGCCGTACCCCCTCAGGAGTCCTATAAGAAAGACGAAAGCGCATACTGCGCCGCTGATTAAGGCAAGCTGTGTTCCCATGCGATCGAGCTGTCGTTCCATCGGGGTCTCAGGAGGTCGTGCGCTGCCAACGAGGGTCTGGATCTTGCCGATTTCCGTAAACCTTCCCGTGGCAACAACAACGGCGAGGCCCTGGCCGCCCGTGACAAGGGTTCCCATGTAGACCATGTTTATTCTGTCGGCGAGGGGGATATCTTCGTCTGTCAGGGGCTGAAAGGTCTTCTTGACCGGCATGCTCTCACCGGTGAGTGCCGACTCGTCAACGCTGAGATGACTCACCTCAATGAGCCGCGCGTCGGCTGCAACATAGCTTCCCGGTCTCAGGATGAGGACGTCGCCCGGGACGACGTATTCAGCAGGGACCGTTTCTGATGCCCCCTCTCTCATGCACAATGCCGACGGACGCACGAGACTCTTGAGCGAATGGATCGTCTTTTCGGCCTGCGATTCGGTCGTATATCCGATAATACTATTAATAACGACAACGCCCGCAATAACCACGGCGTCAGCGATGCCGCCGGTGGCGATAGAGACGCCGGCAGCGACACCAAGGAGCGCTACGGGAAGGGAGTTGAACTGGCCCAGGAATATGCTCAGCCCTGACCGGGGGACCGATTCAGGAAGGAGGTTCGGCCCGAATCTCTTCAGGCGTTCACCGGCTGCCACTCGTGAAAGCCCCCAAAGCTGCGACACGCCTGCGCTGTCGAGTATCTCACTCGTTCCCTTTACGTGCCACTGCCCGGCAGGCTGTTCCTCGGAATGAAGGACGCTCTTTCGAATCTGCCTCCGGTTGTTCTTCTGTTCCTTGGTGGTGACGCCGCTCTTCGATCTCTCCGTTGGCACGGAACGGCGTGCGGTCGCGACCGTAAGGACGCCTGTGCCGGAGCGTCTGCCATTGCCGGCATAACCCCTCACAGCCTCTTCTATGACCGAACGGATCGTCTCGGCGGTATTGCCGGAATTAAAGTAGACGAGGACCTTGGAGGTGAGGACACTGACAGAGAACCCGGTGATGCCAGGATGCCCTTGAAGGGCAGACTCGATCCTGAGCTTCAGCGCATCGGCTCTGTAGAGACCTTCGACCTCGTATCTGGCTCGACCCTTTACCGCATCATGGACAGTGCGAACCACACCTTTATTCGCGCCTTTTCACTCGGGTCTTTGTTTCGACCTCAGCCGGCGCAGGCCGTTCTTTAAGTGGCGCAGGCTGTCCTGTCGACCGTGTCTTTGGTAGTGCCGCGCCTGCGACATCCTTGACTCCTTCGACGACTCCGACAAGCATGTCTCTGACAGCGCGAACAGCTGTGTTGCCGATGCCTCCTGCAGCTTCAATCGCGCCGTTCACTGCGGCCGTGGCGACGTCTCCGACATTGGCTCCCACTTCTTTACCGGCCTCGATGACGCCGTCAACAGCGCGGCGCGCTACGAGGGCCACATCCGCACCGATCTCGGCTGCTCCCTTAACTGCACCCTTCACCGTATGTCCCGCTACCGTGATCACGTCTCCGCCGACATCGCTCACACCCATGATCACGCCCTTTGCAACGCTCTTCGTGCTGAGGATGAGGCCCGTCCCCACCTCTTCCGTCGCCTGAATCGCGCCCTTAACTACGTCCTTCGTGATGGTGATGCTTTCAGTGGCTACGTGACCAGTTGCCCGAAGTGCATTCGAGACCGTATTCCTTACGACGGTCACGATCTCCGCCTCGATCTCATTGATGCCCTTGAGGCTGCTCACCACGCCCTCCTTGACGGCGGAACCAGCCCTGCCGATGCCTCCCTCAGGTGCTTCAGCGGTCGACCGACCTTTCGTTGCCATGACACCCTCCTTTTACGTTCCCTGAGCGACTCTCCCTCAGGGGTTTAAGGTTTATTGATACTGAAAAGGAATTAATAATACCGACATTCCTTTACAGGAAGATGACGTTCAGGTTACATTGACGTTACGTCAGCGAACCTACGCCTTCGTCGCATTTGACTTGAGGAAGATGTTAAAGGCATACCACGCTGCTGTATACCAAGGTATTGCAGCGAGATTCCCCATGGATATCTGATAGATACCGGCGCCTATAAGCGCAAGAAATGCAACTCCGCCAAGATCCAGTTCGTTCGCCGATGCACGCCTCAGCGCCCCATCCATATCCCCGAAGGTCTCGGAGAGCCGCTGGTGCAGATGCGTTGGGATGGCTCGCGGACCTCCCATGCTCAGGAGACCGGCCTTCATGGAAGTCTCGATAATCCTCTCCGCCTCGGACTCATGATTGATCAACACGCTGCCCGTGAGCGGATTGACCTCAACGCTTCTGACCCCTTCAAAGGCAGAAAGCCTCTCGGCGAGGGAAGTGAAGAAAGCACTGTCCCTTCTCTTCGAGGGTACCTTGATTCTCAGCCGTCCGCCGGTCCTGTGGCTGACGACGGCAACCGGCAGATCATGCACCCGCCTCTCCTTCAGAAGCAAGCGGACGGGACGCAGCCTCCGTATGAGTCTCTGCAAGCTCAGACTTTGCCTCAGCAACGACGTCCTCGAAGATCTCGCCCAGCTCAGCGACGCTTTCCTTGCCCTTTTCGTAAATGATGATCCCGCTTTTCACAGCTGCCTTGATCAGCGGCTTAGCTACCCCTGCCAAAGCCGGAATCACCGCCGGCGCGAGGATTGCGGCGCCTATGCCTATCGCCAGTCCGGTGGCAACATTTCCTTTTAAGCAGTCGTCAAGTAATCCCATAGGACCTCCTGTGATGTGTAGATTCTCTAACTATATTTTAATACAAATTACGAAAAAGTCATAGTTTTTCGGCGAGGAAGCAGAATCCTCTGGCACCAAAAAATGATTGTTAGCCGGTCTCTTTTATTTGAATTTATCACCACCATGCCGCTCTGTCCAGATGATCTTTCATTACCTGCCTACCCATTTAACCGAAATTTAATATGCCTGACATAACCTTGCAACACTAAAAGAATACTATAGATGTATCGAATCGATGAGCACGTGCGAAAGGAGCGTCATTATGAAGTGCTGCGAGTTTCTTACCGAACAGTCCCGTTGCAAGCGAGGAATTCCGGTTGCCCGTCTCTTCAGGCATTACTTCTGTGAGGGCAATCATGCGAGATGTCCCCTGAAGACTATCGATGAGGAAGAAAGAGAGCGTGCTCTATGGAAGTTGCAAGGTCTCCCGGCAATCAAGGGGGGAGCGTGAAATGCGCACACCTCATCGACTGCGAAGACACGGCATCATGCTCAGCTCTTGATACCCCTTATGCGCCGAGTCTCTTTCAGCTCGGGGAATATTGCAGAACACGTGGCCATAGGAAATGTCCTTTTTATGCAAGGGGGCCGATCGCTGCTGATCGAACTGAAGACTGCAGGCTTGTCAGCAAGGAGCCCTTTGCTTCCACGGGAAGGAGGAGAAGATATTCCACGGTGAAGACGAGGAGCTTCTCGAAAATATCGTAACGATAGCGTTTGCAGGTCTTCCTGAAAACAATGACAGATTTCGAAGGAATCAAATTCTTCACCGAAATTTAACCGTTCCTTAATATTACCGTAACAATTTCCATGCTATCCTAATGCGCGGTTTTCACGACACTGAGACTCGCTGTCCTCATGATCGCATTAGATCCTGCTCTTCAGAGGAGAAAGCTCACATGGTTAGCTTCCTCCTGTTTGAGAGAATTTCTGAGGTCCCCTTTTCATAACACGCAGATAGAATTATCGAGATTGAAGGAGGATGAGAACAGATGTAACAGAAAATTAACATTTCTGTAACGAAGCCGTAATATAATATCGGTATCCTAAAATTAATAAACAAGGAGGAACGTATGAAAGTATTTCTTAAGATGGTCTTTGTACTGGCAGTTGTGTTGTCTTTCACCTCGGTGAATGCGGCGGAAACTCTTAACGGAGCAGGAGCATCATTCCCTTATCCGGTGTATTCTGCCTGGGCCTTTGACTATAACAAAGTAGCGGGAGTGCAGCTCAACTACCAGTCGATCGGCTCAGGTGGCGGTATCAAACAGATCACTGCGAGGACGGTCGATTTCGGAGCGTCCGATGCCCCTCTGACCACTGAAGAGTTGAACAAGGACGGTCTTCTTCAGTTTCCTGCGGTGATGGGGGGGGTTGTCCCCGTAGTGGCGATCCCTGGAGTGAAGGAGGGCCAACTCAGGCTCGATTCCGACGCGATTTGCAAGATCTACCTTGGGGATATAAAGCACTGGGATGACAGCAAGATCAAGTCCCTGAACCCTGGACTCAATCTGGCACATGATGAGATTACGGTCGTCCACAGGTCGGACGGTTCCGGAACAACCGCCATATTCACTACCTATCTGAGCGAACTCTGCCCTGACTGGAAGGATAAGGTCGGCGCCGGCACCTCGGTGAAATGGCCTGTCGGCATCGGCGGCAAAGGGAACGAGGGCGTTGCCAATTATACGAAGAGGACGCCGAACTCGATAGGATATGTCGAGTTTGCGTACGCGGAGCAGAATAAGCTCGCCTATGTGCTTCTCAAGAATCCTGCAGGCAATTTTGTGGAGCCCAATTTCAAAACCTTTGAGGATGCCGCGGCCACCGCCAATTTTGACCCCAAGAAACATTTTCATCTCTGGCTCGTCAACGCGCCCGGCAAGAACGCCTGGCCCATAGCCGGAGCAACCTTTATTCTCCTTGCGAAAGAAAAGACGGATTCCAATAAGAAAGTGGTCGCTTTTTACGACTGGGCTTTTAAGAACGGCGACAAGAAGGCGAATGAACTCGTTTACGTGCCCCTTCCAGCCTCTTTGAAAGACAAGATACGGGCTTACTGGAAGGCAAACGGTCTGCAATAGACTGCCGTATTGAAGGGAGGGCAGGTAAACCGGCCCTCCTTTTTTTCTTTCTGAGCATGGATTATAATAATACGTCGAGGATTACATGGCGACATCTGCAAAGAAGAATCCCATTGATACAATCTTTTCTCTTGTTACCGCAGCGGCATCGCTTACGGTAATCATTCTCATCATCGCCATCCTCTTTGAACTTTTTCGTGAATCGTCTCCTGCCATGGATAGATTCGGCGTCTGGAAATTCCTCTCTTCCACCGACTGGAACCCCGTCAAGGAATCATTCGGCGCTCTTACGAACATTTATGGAACGGTCCTTACGACGCTGCTGTCATTGGTGATGGCCATACCGGTTGCAATGGGCATCGCCATCTTCGTAACCGAGGTCTCACCCAATTTTCTGAAAGGGCCCATCGGGATTGGTATCGAGCTCCTGGCTGCAATACCGAGCATAATCTACGGCATGTGGGGCCTCTTCACGCTTTCTCCCATAATGAGCGGATACATTGAGCCCTTCCTGAAGAAGATTCTTGAAGGAGTGCCGATTGTCGGCGTCCTTTTTCAGGGGACCCCGATGGGGATCGACATACTGACCGCGAGCATAATCCTGAGCATTATGATTATCCCCTTTACCGCGAGCATATCGAGAGACTCCTTTAATCTTACGCCTGCCGTTGTGAAGGAATCGGCATACGCCATCGGAGCAACGAAATGGGAGGTTGTGAAAGACGTTGTCATGCCTTATTCCAAACTTGGAGTATTTGGAGGCATTGTCCTCTCCCTCGGGAGGGCCCTCGGCGAGACCATGGCAGTCGCCTTTGTCCTCGGAAACAATCACAGAATTACGACATCGCTTTTTGACGCAGCCGCGACAATAACCGTCACCCTCGCCAATGAATTTGCCGAGGCAGATAAGGACATATATCTCTCCTCCCTCTTCTATCTTGCATTGGTGCTCTTCATGATGAGTTTCATAACCCTCGCCATAGCCAAGTTCTTTCTCCTGAAAGCGGAAAGGAAATACTCGCGATGACGAGGGAACGATGGAGAAAAGCCGAAGGATTTTTCGCCCTTCTATTGAGCACCCTTGCCGCTTTCCTGGGCCTCTTCTGGCTTATCTTCATTCTTGGCGACGTGCTTGTGCATGGAGTGAAGGCCCTCAATCTGGGTCTCTTCGTGAACGATCCGGTTCCCCCAGGAGTTGAGGGAGGCGGCTTGAGAAATGCCTTTACCGGACAGCTTCTCATAACCTTTTCTGCGACCCTGATCGGTGTGCCGATAGGAGTGCTCGGAGGCACATTCCTCGCAGAGTATGCGCGCGGTCACAGGATAGCCAGGCTCATCAGCGTTCTCGCCGACATCATGGTCAGTGTTCCATCCATTGTTATCGGCACCTTCATCTATGCTATTCTCGTCAAACCAATAGGTCATTTCAACGGCTGGGCAGGGGCAGTCGCGCTCTCGATCATCATGATCCCCGTCGTTCTCAGGACTACGGAGGATATGCTGTCCCTGGTGCCATGGACATTGCGGGAAGCGGCCTTTGCGTTGGGAGCCCCCTATTATACGGTGATAACGCAGGTGGTTTACCGGGGAGCGGCCACGGGCATCCTGACCGGTATCCTGCTTTCGATTGCCCGTGTTGCAGGAGAGACCGCTCCCCTGCTGTTTACGTCATTCAACAATGCATTTTTCTCGGTCGACATGAAGCAGCCTGTGGCCTCCCTGACGGTCACCATTTTTCAGTATGCCATGGGGCCTTATGAAAATTGGCATCAGCAGGCATGGGCTGCATCATTTGTCATTACCCTATTCATCCTGCTCATCACAATCGCCGGACGGCTCATCATTAAATGGAGGTACAAATAGTGCCTGAATCGATCGAACTCGAAGTCAAGGGACTCAATTTCTATTACGCAGGAGATATCGGCGCCTTGAAGAGCATAAGTCTCCCAATCTACAAGAATACTGTTACAGCATTGATCGGCCCTTCAGGATGCGGCAAGACGACCCTTCTTAGGTGCTTCAACCGCATGCATGACCTCTACCCGAAGAACAGATATGAAGGAGAGATCCTGTTCCAGGGAGAAAACATTCTTTCGAACGGGACGGACATCATCAATCTGAGAAGCCGCATAGGAATGGTCTTTCAAAAGCCTACGCCATTCCCCATGAGCATCTTCGACAATATCGCCTACGGGTTGAAGCTCAAGGGAATAACAAGGAGGGCAGAGCTTTCGGAACGAGTGGAGCGGGCGCTGAAACATTCTGTGCTCTGGGATGAGGTAAAAGACAAGCTCAGCGCCAGCGCCTATGAGCTTTCCGGCGGCCAGCAGCAACGGCTCGTTATTGCACGGGCCTTGGCGGTGAACCCTGAGGTTCTCCTTTTTGATGAGCCGACCTCAGCCCTCGATCCGATCTCCACGGCCAAGATCGAAGAGTTGACGGACGTCCTCAAGAAGGATGTCACGATCGTTATCGTCACCCATAATATGCAGCAAGCCGCGAGGATTTCCGACTGGGCAGGGTTTCTCATGCTCGGTGAACTCATAGAATTCGACAAGACCGACAGGATATTCACTGCGCCTTCGGAAAAGCTGACAGAAGACTATGTGACGGGGAGGTTCGGATAATGACTATCTTTGATGATGAACTGCAGCAGCTCAAGGACAAGATCCTGAAAATGGGCTCTTTCGTTGAGGACGCCATAAGGAATTCGATTCGGGCCCTTGTGGAACGTGATAGTGAGCTAGCACGAAAGGTCATCGAGAATGACAGAATCGTCAATACCCTCGATGTTGAAATCGATGAAGAGTCCATCCGGCTCATTGCCTTGAGACAGCCGAAGGCGGGCGACCTGCGGTTCATCACGACCGCCATGAAGATAACCACAGACCTCGAACGGATGGGGGACATGGCAGTGAATATCGCCGAGAGGGCCCTCGAACTCAACGAGGAACCGCTCCTTAAGCCCTATATCGACATCCCCCGGATGAGCCAGATCGGACAGGGAATGACAAAGGACGCCCTCGATGCCTTTGTGACGAAAAACAAGAAGCTGGCCATGGACGTCATCATGAGGGACGATGAAGTGGATGAACTGAAGCATCAGGTCCTCAATGAATTGCTGTTCTTCATGGTCCAGGACCCGTCTACAGCCTCACGGGCGATGAAGATCAGTTTCGTTGCCCAATACCTGGAACGGATTGCAGACCATGCCACGAATATTTCAGAGATGGTGATCTACCTTGTCGAAGGGAAGATCATACGGCACATGATACCGCCCGTCGGTCACCATGAGGCATGACAGAGAATAGCCCCCTGTGATCGTCCCGGCCACATAATCCGAAGAACAGTCTGTTTTGAGGGGACGGTGACGGTCCGCATACGCTGACTGACCAATACCTCTGACCCTTGACTGCAAATCGGACGCCGACTCCAAAGCGGATGGATGATAATTATGTGGGTAAGAAAGGACCCTTCCCCTGAACGATTCTCTGACTGACTTTGGTAAAGCAGGTGAGGTGACCGTCGGTGTAGGAGAGGGAGAAACTGTCATCCAGGAACTCAGCGAGGCAGTCGGCAACACTCAGGATCGTGAGCTGCTTACGGATGACGGAGAGTCTGTAGGCAATGGTCCGGTAGATATCGCACCCTCCGTCGAAAGGCTTTACCGGGCGGTAGATGTAGATGAAGTCTGCTCTCTCAAGGTCGACGTTTCTTATGTCATCATTGATCCATTCCACACGGTCCGCGCTGATCCCGAGGGCTCTCTGAAATATCTGTCCGACGCGGATCATTTCAGCTGAGAGCTCGATCTGTAATGTCCTCCGATGAGGACGGATGCGCTGAAGCAGTAACCCCTGCAGTCCGTTGCCTGCGCCGAGGTCGGCGACAACGGAGTCCGGCCTGATAAAGGATTTGGCCATGATGAGCGGTGAGAGGCCTCCCGGATGGCATGAGTATCCGTTTCCTGTGGCAAGGACTTTCCGTTCAGATGCCGAATACGTTGATCCGGCGCGGTGCAGACAAACGTAGAGAGCGACGAGGGCCTGTTCGGCAGCCGAAGGATCGTCGCCCTTGAGAGCGGTTAAGAAGCCTCTCAGGGAAGAGCCGATCCCTGAGAGATAGGACTGAGTCGTAGCGTCGGCTGCAAGTCCGAAGATCGCCCGTGCTATGGTCCCCATCCCCTGTTCCGGGAACGTCTTTTCCAGTTGATCGTTCAAGTCTTCAGGCAATTCCATCGTACTTGTTTCCCGGTTCTCCAGAGAGCTGACAGAACTCCTCGCAAAAAATAGAGCTAGGAAGGGTGAGGTTCAGGAGACCGCCTTCTTGCCGAAACACGTTACCTCATGCCTCGCGGAGGGCTGTCAGTTAAGACAGATCTCGATGTCGGTGATAGGCCGACCAAAGACCGTGAAATTCGGTGAGGTCACCTTGAATGATACGCCATTCTCCTTGAGAAATTCATAGAAGCTGAAATTGACATCGTACCGGTAGTTGTGGAAGCTGTTCCATAGCCCCTTGATCGTCTCTTCACTCGCATTTGTTATAACGAAGTGACTGTTGTCGACCATAAAGAAGAGCATGTCTGTCACCTCCCTTCCCCTATTTGACGACGGTGAGGCTGAACATCTTCAGCGTCATGTGGGGGCTGCTATGGGTCAGGAAGCTGTCGAGCAATCTGTCGATGAAGGACTGTCTCACCGTCTCATATACATCTACCATCATCTTTATTGCCCTCCCAAACCTCTTTACAAGGAGCGAGTTGATGATAACGGCTGTGATGATTACGAGGATCGTGCAAACCTGGGCGAGGAGGTTGAAGACGGGGTTGATGTTCAACACCATGCACGTTATGGAGAGGAGCAAAGCACCTATCATGCTCAGCATGACCTTTACGAGAAGGCTGTTACACTTCTTGAGCCTTTCGGTCTTCTTGAATAAGGCGAATACTATCTCGGTCTGGAAGAGCTCTTCAGCGAAATCCTTGGCGAGCCCCATCTCGTTCCTTCTGATCTTGCTGTCTATGAGGTTGAGAAGTCTTTCCCTCTCAAAATTGAGGTCTTCCTCATAGCAGATCATCTGTGGCGGTGTCATCTCCTTCATGCTCGGGAACCTCCTCTACAGGAATCTATCATTGTGCATGCAACGGACATGCCAATACTGCAATGCTAGGACCTGCGGGGGACAAGATGGCGACAGCTTCCAATGCCCTGATAGAAAAAGACAAAAACGTGTATGCCCTTTCCCGGGATGAGCACGAATATTGATTATTGGAGAGATGCAGCATGAAATATGTCACTCCTGTGCCAATTTTGTGTTCGTCCTACACTTTTGTCTCCAAGACCCCTCACAAGTCTTCATCTGCCAACAACCCCTGCTCCCTTCCGAGGAGTGGATGCCATTCATCTCTCCCGAAGCAGCGCGAAAATAGGTTACTTCGGCAGGACAAAGTAGAAGTTGTTTCCATACTGCGTAGGCTCATATCCGACCACGCCGTGGTGCATCTCGACGGCATTCTTTATGAAAGAAAGACCGTGCCCTGTTCCTGGTTTGGCCTGAGAATTCGAGCCGCGGTATTCATCCTCAAAGATCTTCTCCCGTTCTGCGGGAGGGACGTGGGGGCCGGTGGTAAAGACGTTGTATTTGATTCCGTCCTTGCCTGGCCCGAAAAAATCCCGAATGATCTCCCGGCCGTAGGCCATGTACTTCTTCTTTTCGCCCTCATGGGTGACCACTTCCTCGGTGTATTTCAGGGCATTGGAGAATAGGTTTGCATACACCTGGGCCATGAGGCCCACGTCTACAACGCTGATGACATCTTCGTCGGGGATCCCGCTGGACTGTTCCGACATCTCGATCCCGGCGAGTCTGAACCGTTCGGCGAATCTCTCGATCTGGGGTTTGAGGATGGTCTTGTTCATGTTGCAAGGCCTCGTGCGGAGGGTAAAATGTCCGGTCTCGAAATGACTTCTCCTGAGAAGGGTCTCGAGGAAGAGTGTCATATTCTGATAGTGTTTCTCGATATTCTCGATTTCTTCCAGGAGCCCGTCATTGACCTCCCGCAGCTCAGCAAGAAAGGTTTGCCGTTCTGCCTCGTCACAGCCCCCCTCCGATGGACCCTGTGCAAAGACCTTCTCCAGTTCGACGTTCTTCATGATCTTCCGCTTCAAATGCCTCAGATAGAGCTTGTAGATCATGTTCGGCGCGATGATATTATGTTCAATGTCTGCTACGAGTGACCTGATGAATCTCAGATGTTCGATGTTCTTCTCGACGATGAAGCGGTTGTGTATGTTGAAGCCGATACGGTTGGCATACTTCTCAAAGAAGAGCTCTCCATGGGGTCCCAGATCCCTCACGGGGTGTATTTCGAGGAGACCGATGACATTGTCTCTGAGCTTGAAAGGAAGCTGGTCAGTAAGAAAATCCTTGCCCCGTATCGTCAGCACGAGGCTGTTCCCTTTCGAGTAATAGGGATGGTCATTCGGCCTTATCTCGGGAGGAGGGGGCGTAAGGAGCCCGAGCTCAGGATCTTCGGTCTTTGCGACAAGGACCAGATTGTTCAGCTTTGGGTCTATTACGTAGAGCCGCGCTTCCCGGTTAAAGAAACCCTTAGGGATCGCAACGCAGACCCTGTAGAGATCATCGATCCCGTCGAATTCCTGCGCCAGATCAAAAAAGGTTGTTAACGCGTTATTTTCTGTTTGTGTGAAATCATAGTGGTTGTAATCGACCTTTTTTGTTTGAATCCGCTCCAGGATAAAATTCAGTGTCGCCATATCTTCGGCCTTCCCTGTGAAATCTTCGCCTCCTCTGAGGGGGTCACGCTACAGAACAGACAGGGTCATTTTCATTATAGCAAACCTTTTTTCCGTCAGAGTAATATCCTGATCTCTTCAGGGATAGCGATGGGTCTGAGGTTCTTCCCCACACAGACCAACGTCGTCTTTGCTTCACTTACGACCTTCTCCACCCTGAGGATCCTTTGGGAGAACCGGATAGCAGCGGGTCGAGTGTTCTCGATTGACGTGAGTATGCGGATCGTATCCTGGTAGCGGGCAGGCAATTTGTAATCGATCTCGACTCTGGCAACGACAAAGATGATTCCGTCCTTGGACAGTTTTTTGAGGTCCACTCCCTTCACCAAAAAGAATTCCGTGCGAGCCTCCTCAAGATATTTGAGGTAATTGGCGTAGTAGACTACCCCACCGCAATCGGTGTCGTGGTAATATATCTTCTTTTCATAGGAGTGATCGTCCATGGTCCCTTTATTTTACCTGAAGGATATGGAAAATTTGCTAACCTATGGAGAGGTGAAGCATGCCGAGACTAAGAGGACATCATCTCATCTGCCTCCGGTTCTTTCAAGGTGAGGGGTACTCTCCGGAGTTTGTGCATAACCTCACGGCCGTTCTGAATCTCGCAAGGGACGGGGATATTATAGAGCATTGCGATGGACCGGACGATATCTGCCGGAGATGTCCTCATCTCCACGATGAGAAGTGCCGATACACCGAGACTGCAGAGGCAGAGGTGAGGGGAATGGACGAAAAAGCCCTGAGTCTCCTCCGCCTAGACCGGGGGAAGTTCGTCCGCTGGCGGCAACTAAGGGAAAGACTGCCGGAAGTGTTCCACGAATGGTACGGATTGTATTGCACGCGCTGCGCCTGGAAAGGGGCCTGCGAAAGGGATGAAGCATACAGGCAGTTGGTCAGAGAAAAGAAGGAAGGTTGACTAGTCCGGATTATCTTCATCAGTGGCTAAAGAGGCCGAAGGTTGCGATGAAGAGATCCATGCTGTACAATAGATCGCCATGTATCAAGCACTGTTTCATAGGATAAAGGAGCGTCTCCTGAGAAGGTTGTTAGAGGAACGGTCTGTTCCAGCGACACAACGAGCCCTGGGAACGGGCGCAGCAGGTGATAAGACCTTTCCCATAGACAAGCTGGCGGAAGACATCATAATCGCCGAGTTAGAGTCTTCCGGCCAGGCCTTCTCCATTGTTTCTGAAGAAGCCGGGCTTAAGGAGATCAAGGGAGGGGGAAATAAAGTCCTCATAGACCCCATAGACGGAAGCAAGAACGCCATATCGGGGATCCCTTTCTACTGCACATCGATTGCGATTGCGACAGGGGACACCATTGGGAGCATTGTAGCGGCTTCTGTGGTCAATCTCATCACGGGCGACGAGTTTCTGGCTGAGAAGGGGAGGGGGGCGTTCCTGAATGGGGAAAGGATCTCGACACAGAAGGATGAGGAGTTCCGTCTCGTTGCCTATGAGGCGCAGGCTCCCGCTCAAGATATACCAAAAATCATGCCCCTCCTCGCAAGATCTCACAAGACGAGGTGCCTTGGCGCGACAGCCCTTGACCTCGCCTACCTTGCACGGGGCTCTGTGAGCGTATTTGTGAGCTCTTTCCTCTCAAGGAGTTTTGATTTCGGAGGCGGATGGCTTCTTGTCAGGGAAGCGGGGGGTATCTTCACCGATTTGGATGGTAAAGCCGTCGATGCCATTGTCCTTGACCTTAAGAAGAGTTCGCCTCTTCTCGTTTCCGGAAACGAGAGGCTCCATGACAAGGCACTACGGCTGCTCAGGGGATGACGAAGATGTCGGTAATGAGCGAGCTTCGGAGGTCGTTATGGGGCACCGAGATTCAATTTGTCCTCCTTGACATGGACGGGACCCTCCTTGATAAGTACTTTGACGATTATTTCTGGGAACACCTCGTACCGGAGAAGTACGCCGAAAAGCATGGTATAACCTTTGGGAGGGCAAAGGATGAACTGATGATGAAGTACAAACATCATGAGGGGACACTGAACTGGACGGACATCGATTTCTGGTCGAGGGAACTCGCCCTCGATATACCTGCGCTGAAAGAGCAGATACGGCATCTCATCGAGGTCCATCCCCATGTAGAAGACTTTCTGAGACTCCTCGGGAGACACAGGAAGAACGTCTTTCTCGTAACGAACGCACATATCAAGGTCCTTAACCTTAAGATGAAAGAGACGGAGATCGGCAGGTACTTTGACAGCTGTATCACCTCTTTTGAGACGGGCTATCCAAAGGAGGACATAGGCTTCTGGGAAAAGGCAAGGGAAAGGCTCGGATTCGAGGAAAGGCGGTCACTCTTCATTGACGACACCCTGGAGGTATTGAAAACGGCCCATCGGTTCGGGATTCAGTACGTCATGTATAAGGCAATAGCAAGCTCCAGAAAGAGATCTCCGGTATCAAAGGATTTCATGACCGTAACGGACTTTAAGGAACTCTTGCCGCCAAGGACTTGAAAAGGGGTATGGCCACGCCAAAGACCTTACCCCTTCAGAGGACTATTCGAACTTTATCGCTTCAACAGGACAAGAGTTCGCTGCTGCTTCGCAATCACAGCTGCTGCACTTGTCAGGCCCAATAACCCATGCCTTGTCATCCCTCATTTCAAAAACTTCAGGACATAACTCAACGCACGTCCCACAACCTATGCAGAGATCCATGTCGACGACCGGTGATGCCATGTTTTATTCCTCCTTTTTATTTTTTGTGGCCCATAGCCATCTCTGATTGTCCCTTCGGACTACCGGCACCAAGGGTTCTATTATAATTGTTCCGCCGGACGGAAGGCAATGAGATCATGCAGCCTTGTTCGCTACTTTCTCTTTGCCTCGGGCGGAAGGGTCCTGTCGATGATATCATCGACGGTCACGACCCCCGGCAGGATGCCGTGCTGTCCACAAAGGGGAGGTCACCGAAGAGCGGCATGGTTCACCCCATGAAATATTCTCCTCTCCTCAGCCTTGCGGAAAAGTTCTTCTATGGCACGCATCCCTTCATTCCCCAGGTCGAGAGAGTACTCATTCACATAGAGCTTGATATGCTGCTCTATCACGTCATCAGCGAGTTCCTGGGAATGAGACTTGATATAGTCTCTCGTCTCTTCACGGTGAGAAAAGGCGTATTCGATACTCTCTCTGATGAGGCCTTCGAGGGTCTTTATCACTTCACTGCTGAGGCTCCTCTTGGCGATGATGCACCCAAGGGGGATCGGGAGTCCGGTCTCAGTCTCCCACCACTTCCCGAGGTCCTCTATCTCGACGAGGCCATGAGAAGGATAGGTGAAACGTGATTCATGAATAATCAGCCCCGCATCTGCGTCGCCGCGCCTGACGGAATCCATGATCATGTTGAAGGGCATGACAACAACGTTCTCTGCCAGTGCAGGGTCGAAGAGCTGAAGGAGGAGAAAGGCGGTTGTGAGATTACCGGGGATCGCGATTCTCTTCCCCCTCAACTTTTCTGCAGAAGTCCTGTTTTTCGTCACGAGCAGGGGCCCGCAGCCTCTGCCGATGGCCCCGCCGGAAGAGAGCAGGGAATACCGGTCCCGGAGATATCCATAGGCATGAAGGGAGACCTTTGTTATGTCCAGCTCGGAATTCAGCGCCTTCCGGTTCAGCGTCTCGACATCGAGGAGGATCTCCCTGAACGAAAAACTGCCGGTCTCGATCTTTTTGTGCACAAGGGCATAAAAGATGAACGTATCGTTCGGGCAGGGCGAATAGCCGAGGGTAAAGGTCTGTTCCGCCATTCAGTCCTTCTCCTTTCGTTATGTCTTGTGGCCTGTCATGCCGCAGGAGACGTTAATGTTCTCAAAATTGAATAGACATTTGATGAGAAAATCTCCCCTCGCCCCTCTTTGCCAAAGAGGGGTAATAATCCCTTCCTTTAGAAAAGGGAGGTTGGGAGGGATTCTTTCAGAATCATGCAAATGCCTATTATGAGAACCTCATGTGATTAGCACTATGAGACATACTACACTATTATCCTCAGGGAAAACTACGGGAGCAGGAACGTGCCGGAAGGTCCATAGGTGTTCCTTGGACTAGCCATCGAGGAGTGGAGCTAATACATCAGCCCATGCAGCGTATCCCTTGTCGCTCAGATGCACGCCGTCGCTGAGGTAGTAGTCCTTTACCGGTGCTCCCTCGCGGTCAGTAAACTTCGCATAGAGATCGAAATACCCAACTCCGGTTTCTCCGGCCATCTCCCTGAGATGCGAATTCATTCTTCGGATGGAACCGTCTGATATCCAGGGAATCAGCGTCGGCAGGAGGCTGTGAACGATCATTTGCGCACCCGGATAAGAAGAGGAAAAGTTTTCAAGAACCTTTTTATAGGAACCGAGGAAGGCAAAATCCTCCATGGCCACGTTATTGATCCCTGTCATGATGAAGATGAGGTCAAGTTGCCGGCACCTCTCTATAACCCTGCCGGTCCTGAAGAGAAGACCTTCAACCGTCTCTCCTGCCACGCCGAGGTTGCTGATCTCGTGTGCAGGAAACCTGGACTGCCAGTCAAAGAACTCTATGAGGGAATCCCCGATGAAAAGTATCTTCTTGCGACCCATGATGATAGCCTTTTAAGTCTGCACCTATTATAATTATCTATCTTATATTTATTACCCGGGAAAAGATACTATGAGGAGGTTCTATGGATACTTTTGAGGCGATCAGGACAAGGAGGAGTGTACGCAAGTTTACCGATACGCCGGTTGAGGATGAGCAACTGCACTTAATTCTTGAGGCCGTCCGTCAGTCGCCCTCATGGGCAAACATGCAGTGCTGGAGATTTGTCATTGTAAAGGATGCCGCGGTGAGAGAAAAGATCAGCGAGTTGTCCTATGTCGAGTCTTTTTTTGCACCAAAGGGCTACAAGTCAAATCCTGCCAAGAAGGGACTTGCCGAGGCCCCTGTTGTGGTCATTGCCTGCGCAGATCCTTCACAGTCAGGGGTTATCTGGGACCAGCAGTATTATATGGCTGATATAGGCATTGCGTCGCAGACCCTCATGCTCGCTTCCCGGTCTCTCGGTCTCGGAACGGTATTTGTCGGCGTCTTTGACGAGGAAAAGTTGAAGGATCTCCTGAATATTCCTTCAACCATTCGCATCGTCGGGCTCTTCCCCCTGGGCTACCCGACAGAGGAGAAGGCAGGACCAGCAAGAAAACCGCTCAGCGAAATCGTCTTCTATGAAAAGTGGGGGTGAGATATGGACGTTCCGTGGAGATGCAGGAACAAAGAGAAGCAGAGGTGTAGTGATACTTGATTTAAAACTAGCCCTTATTCGAGGGATTTTCTGGATTCATTTCTCGCTTAATGTGCCTATAAACTTCACAACCTCCAACTTGGTATCCAGTTCCGCTGCCTCTCCATATCTCAGCAGTGTTCGATAGGTGGAAGGCAGGAGCGGTACCCCTTCCCGCATGTTACGCTCACGCGCCCTGAGTTCGGCCTCACCGGGGATAAGGATCTCATGCGCATTTTGTGCGAGCTCTCCCGACTTTGTCTGCTCGATCATACGATCGACTCGTGCCATAAATTCGGCTGAAGACATGAAGAGTTCGGGGTCGATCACCATAAAAAAATGGCCGAAGTCTGGTGGCCTCAAGTCCTTGTACATCTGTTCTCGGCTATGGTCATGGCAGAAGCCCGCCCCGCTCAGAACACCTGCCATCGCCTCCATGACGAGCGCGAGACCATATCCTTTATGCCCCCCGATTGGCACACCAAGGCCAGCTGCGAGATCGGCCGGATCTGTTGAGGGACGACCAAAATGATCGAGGATCCACCCCGGCGGTAACATTTTACCTTCAGCAAGTTGCAAGCCGATCTTTCCTCGTGGCGCAACACTCATCGCGATGTCCAGGAGAATCGGGTTGTAACGCGACGCTGGAATACCCACACCCAGCGGGTTGTTCCCGAATGTTGGAGTGACCCCACCGGTAGGCGCAAGGATCACCGGGCCGTTCGTAGTGCAGAGCCCTATCAGACCTTGCTGTACGGCGAGCCAGACATAATGTGCGGCAGCTCCAAAGTGGTTGGAGCGACGTGCACTTACTATGCTCATACCCGCCTGCTTTGCTTTTTGAATCGCCGTTCGCATAGCAATAACCCCAACCCACTGCCCGGGGCCGTTGTCTCCATCAATCCGCGCACTGATTGATGTCTCATGCTCTATCCGGATCCGGGGTTGTGGATTCGTCACGCCCGAACTGATACGCCGGGCATAACGGGGGATGCTGTCCATATTGTGCGTTCGTTGCCCGCGCAGGCTGGCCTCAAGCTGAACTTCTGTGACAATCGCAGCCCCTTCAGGCGACAAACCGGCCCTTTCCAACGCCTCACGGCCATAGGCCCGCAGGCTTTCCGCTGTCACAAGGACCAAAGGCTTTACCGCGTCCTTCGCCATTGTTTCCTCAGGCTGAACCGAAGCGGTCGCCGTCTTCGGCTCGGTCCGTACATTGTGTGCGTTTTCAGAAATCCTCGCCAGTTCAATAACCGTCTGGTACTGGAAAAGCTCCTTAAGGGTAAGCTGCAACCCTCCCCGATTTGCGAGGCTGATTACTTGAATACTCAGAAGAGAATCCCCTCCCAATTCAAAGAAGTTATCCTCAATGCCTACACGGTCCACATTCAGAACCTGCCTCCATATGTCTGCCAGTGTCTTCTCGGCATGGGTTCGCGGTTCGATAAATGCCCCTAAAAGTTCTTGCCGTGCCCTCTCGGGGTTGGCACAAACTGAGCCTGCCGCCAGGGCGGAAAGGGCTTTTCGATCCAACTTCCCATTCGGTGTCAGCGGTAATGCCTTAAGTGCCACAATCATGGATGGAACCATATAACCCGGTAGCGAGCGCTTCAGAGACTCTCTCAATTCTACTATCACCCGCTTAGGAATCCGCAACACTTCTTTCGGAACTTCAGAAGCAATGGCATGATGAACACTCTCTCTAGGGACAACAAAGGCCACCAATTTTTGATTGCCTCCAGTGGCCGGCATACCACTCTTTACCATCACGCGGGTACCCTCCCCCGCTACCTCACCGGGAGTAATGACTGCGCTTTCACCCACCCACGGATGTTTTCGTAAGGCTGCTTCAATTTCCCCTGGTTGGATAAGGAAGCCGCGTAGTTTGATTTGAGAATCGTAGCGGCCGATGAGCACAATGTTTCCATCCGGCAGATAACGCGCCGTGTCACCGGTCCGGAAGAGTCGGGCTCCAGGGGCATCACTAAAGGGGTCAGACACGAACCGCTCCGCTGTCAGTTCCTGCTGGTTGAGGTACCCCCGGCCCACTCCAGCTCCACCGATATATACCTCGCCATAGACGCCGACTGGCACAAGCTGTCGGAGGGCGTCCAGGATATATACTCGCGTATTCTCAATCGGACGACCGATGGGGACGCCATTTGCGGCTTCAGCGCCAGGGTGATGGATATGATACATGCTCACGATACCCGTCGTTTCGGTCAGCCCATACATGTTGATCAACTTCGCACCGCTTCGAAAGCAGGACGCCCACTCCGCTGGGATATCCGGGGACAGCGTTTCACTGGCGGAAAGGATCAGCCTCAGTCTACTGTTGAATGCAGCTGCCCTTGCGTCAGGCGCCAGACGACGCGCCATTTGAATACAGCTACGCCAGTACGACGGAACGACATCAAGAATCGACACGTGATGTTCACGAATGAGATCAAACAGAACTAAGTGGTCATGGATTTGATCGGTTGTGGCTATGACCACTGCTGCGCCGCAAGAGAGAGGGAGTAAAAATTGGCGAATGGATGAGGAGAATGCGAATGAGGCAGTGTGGAGATATCGATCCTCAACCATAATTCCTAACGCCTCACGCATTGCATGGACATAATGGCAAAGGTTGGCATGCGTGATCATCACACCCTTGGGGGAGCCTATTGAACCTGAGGTATAGATAACATATGCTAAATTCGTTTCTGTCGCACTGCTTTCAGGGTTTTGTTTGCTCTTTCCGTCAATAGCTTGGCAACCCGCTTCCAGACACACCAGTATCGGGGGGACGGGCTCTGAACCTTCGATTTCAGATTCCTTCTGACCAGACACCCAAGGCGAAGTCCCGGGTCTGGCATTCAAGGCGGAAAACAGATGCTCTCCCGTGATAAGAACCGATACCTTGGCATCCCTCATCATAAAGACAAGACGCTCTGACGGGTATTCTGGATCAAGGGGAAGGAAAGCACCTCCGGCCTTTAATACCCCCAGTATGGCCATCGCCATCTCCGCAGAGCGGGGAAGGATGATCCCCACCAGTTTTTCTGGCCCCACTCCGAGTTTCTTGAGGTGCCAAGCCAGTTGGTTGGCTCTGCTATTCAGCTCGTCGTACGTGAACCTCTCATCTCCACATTCGACTGCCAAGGCATTTGGTGTCTTGGACACCTGGTCTTCAAACACGTGATGGAGACAGAGATCGAAGCGATATGAATTTTCCGTGCGATTCCACTCAACCGCCTGCTGGCGTCTCTCTGTGTCATCAAGTAACGGAAACTCCGAGAGACGCCTCTCGGGGTTGGCAACAATCCCTTCCAAAAGTACCTTGAAATGCCTTGCAACCCGCTCGATTGTGTCCGCCTCGAACAGGTCGATATTGTATTTCCACAACCCCTCCAGCCCTTGCTTGGTTTCCGCAAGGTACAGGGTCAGGTCGAACTTCGCGGTTCCGCTAACTGTTCTGAAAGGATGGGCACTCAAACCCGGCGCAAGTTGAAACGGCAGTCCGGTCGTCCATATATCGTCCGACTGCTTAACCTCTCGTATCTCATTTTCTGTGGTTTCTGACCCAATCCCTATGTCAGGAAGATTCTGGAAGGCGAACATCACCTGGAATAAGGGTCCATGGCTCGGATCCCGCTCGGGCTGCAGCACCTCCACCACTTTTTCAAATGGCAGATCCTGGTGCGCGTATGCGCCCATGGCTGTTATACGCACCCGAGCCAGCAGCTCTCGGAATAAGGGATTTCCGGACAGATCATTTCTCATAACCAGCGTGTTCGCAAAGAACCCTATCAAAGGCTCTGTCTCGACACAAGGCCGGTTGGCGATCGGGACGCCTACTGGGAGATCGCTTTGCCCCGTGTAACGGAAAAGCAAGGTTTGGAATGCTGCCAGCAACGTCATGAAGAGTGTCGCTTTTTCACTCACGCTCAACGCCTTCAGCCCCTCGGTCACAGTGCGAGAGACTGTCAATTGGAGTGTCCCTCCTCGATACGTCTGCAAAGATGGACGAGGGCGGTCGGTAGGCATCCCAATCACAGGAGGAACATTCTGGAGCTTCTCCTTCCAGTAGGCAATCTGCTTTTCTAAGACCTCTCCTTGTAGCCACCCTCTCTGCCAGACCGCAAAATCACCGTATTGGACGGCCAGTTCCGGGAGCGGCGACTCGCAGCCTGACAGAAATGCCTCATAGAGCATTGCCAGTTCCCGGTGCAGCACTCTCATGGACCAGCCATCTGAAATGATGTGGTGCATTGTAAGTAAGAGAATGTGCTCTTCAGCGTCCAGCCCGATGAGTGCAGTCCGAAATAGAGGCCCGTGAGCAAGATCGAATGGCCGGCTGACCTCCTCGGCCCCCAGACGAAGCGCTTCGGCCTTCCGGTCGGAAGGTGGCAGCATCGTCAAATCCGTGATCGGTAGTTTTGTTGTCTCTTCTTTGACAATGACCTGTACAGGCTGCCCGCCGACCAAATGAAATGTGGTACGCAATATTTCGTGTCGGCGTCGGATTTCGTTAAGACTTTGCTCCAGTGCATCTTTGTTCAACCTGCCTTTGAGCCATAGTGAGGCGGACATGTTATAGGCGATGTTGCCGTGCTCGAACTGTTCAAGGAACCACAGCCGATGCTGAGCGAAAGAGAGAGGTAAAGGGCCTGTCATGCGCCTCCGTGGGATGCTCGCTGCTCTGGCGCTGGATAGTGTTTCTCTCGAAGATCGCTGGTCACACAGTATGTACCCTTGGGATAAATGACCGGTCGTGCTTCGGGTGATCAGCTTCGCCAGTTGGGCAATGGTAGGATTTTTGAAAAAACTCTCCACAGGCAGGTCGACCTGGAATTCGTCCCGCAGCCGGACGACAACTTGGCTCGCAGCCAATGAGTGGCCGCCCAAGAGGAAAAAATTATCGTGAATACCAGGGCAGTCGATTTTCAGGACACCGGCCCAGATATTTACCAACCTCTGCTCAATAAGCGAACGCAGAGGTTCAGGATCACAATGTTCTGGTTTCTGTTGGGCATTCAACTCCGTCAGACGTAGTTGCCGAGCAAGATTGGCACGCTCCAGTTTCCCTGTAGGACCCTTCGGGATGTCATCCACGATTACTACGTGATCCGGGACTTTGAAATAGGCAAGGTGCGTCGCGACAAAGCTGCGGATCTCCTGAATCAGATGATCGGGCTGGTCTGCTCTAATGCCCGAATACCCAAAGACTTGAAAATCCGGCTTAAGAACTACCGCAGCAGCGACGTTCTCGCCGAGCACGGGATGGGGGACCTTAAAGGTGACGGCCTGTGAAACTGCCGGGTGGTCCATCAGAACCTGGTCCACTTCCCTCGGTGAGATCTTCTCACCTCCCCGGTTGATTATCTCCTTGAGACTGCCGGTGACGAAAAGATAGCCATCCATATCCATGTATCCTATGTCTCCGGTACGGAACCATCCGTTGACAAAAGCGTCCTGCTTGGCCATGGTATCGTTTCCAGGGGACTGTGCAACGTTTGCACCACGGATCACGATCTCTCCTGGCTCTCCCGGCGGCATAATATTCCCCAACTCGTCCCAAATGGCGACCGCGGGTCCCGCGGCTCGACCTACTGAACCGGCCTTGCGCGGATGAGGGGGCAGCCGGTTACTCGCAATTTGAGGGGACGCTTCGGTCATCCCATACGCTTCAATAAACGGCGCACGGAACAGCCGCTCCAATTCAACCATCACAGGCAAAGGCATTGCTGCGGAGGCTGAACGAATAAAACGCAACTTGGCGCGCGCTGTGATCTCGGGATAGTGAAATGCGTTTTCGAGAATTATCTGGTGTATCGTCGGTGCTGCTGAATACCACGTTGGATGAAAAGAATCAAGACACTCGAAAAACTGCGCAGCGGAAAAGCCGGAGGGGTAGACCACACTCGCACCCGCTGCAAGTGAAGCAAAGAGCGTGCTCAGACCGTGGATGTGAAACAACGGCATCACACTGAGACAACGGTCGCTCTCCGTCAGCTGAACCGCAGCGCAGATGTTGTGTGCAGCGACGCAAATGTTCTGGTGCGTCAGCCTCACTCGCTTTGGTCGAGCAGCAGTTCCTGACGTGTAAAGCGCCAGCGCCGCATCGTCCGGCTGGGACAAGCCATGCGTTATTGGAGCTGATACACTCCGACCGGCAAGGGTGAAGAGACCTGCCTCAGCTTCGGCCTGCGGAATCAATTCGAGAACGGGCACGCCTCGCGATCGGGCTACCGCCGCCGCAGTAGCCTCATAGCCTTGCAATACGATCAACGCTCTTGCATTTAAATCTCCGAGATAGAAGTCCATTTCGCTCGCGCGATAGGCGGGGTTAAGAGGTGCGCATACAGCGCCTGATGTAATAGCAACAGAGGCCACAGCCATCTCCGGCCCATCCGGAATCACCATTGCGACACAGTCCTCCCTACTCACACTCAGGGAATGAAGCGCCTCGAGAACGTACTCCACTTGGCGGCTCAAACGGCCGTAAGTCAGAGGTCTTCTTCCCGGGGCAAGGATGAAACTGGCGTTGGGGTTTCGCTCGGCCTGTTCGCGAACCAGCTGAAGGAGACAGTACTGCCGGGCCGGATCCCCCATTTGGACAGGATCAGCGTTCATAGTTCGCTCCCGCCTCTTCATTGCTCGCGCGTGCTGCATAGATCACTCCTCCGGCATCCGCCCAACGGTCTGTGGGGACGAGACGCAGATGTCAACCAGCGCAGAACGGCCGCGCCGCACTTCGCTGAGCGCCTCACGGAGTACCGACCTGAGTTTTGCAGGATCGTCCACTGTCCTGGCCCACAGACCCATTGCTTCTGCCATTTTTGAATAGAGTGGCGGCTTTGGCAGATCGCATCCCGGATAGTTCCCTGTCCGCCTCGCGTATCCGTCAGGAGCTATGCCCAGGATCGCTTCGGTGGTGGCAGCATATGCCTGATTATTGAAGACAATCGTCAGGAACGGGCTTCGGGACTGCTCGGCTGCCCAGTAGGCTGCGAGGGGAGAACCGAATATCCAGGAGCCGTCTCCTAAAGTGCAGATGATGGTTTTGGAGGGGGATGCAAGCTTGGCTCCAAAGGCTGCTCCAAGGCCCCAACCAAGGCCGGACCCGAGGCTTTGATAGTAAGTTCCGGGCGTGTCCAACTGCAAATAACGCCACAGGACTTGGTTGTTACTGACAGCTTCGCTGACGATTACCGTGTCCTCATCCACAATCTCGCTCAAGCAGTACGCAGCCCATTCAGGCGCGATCGGCTGTCGCGCCGCCAGACCGAAAGCTCTCTTCTGCCACCTCGCCCTTTGCGCCTGGTGTTGGGCGGTCAGGACATGGCGGCGTCTTTCAATCCGTGTGCGATCTGCACGGCTCAGCAACCGCTCGACCTCCTCGGCCAAGGCCGACATGGCATGGGACGAGTCGGCCTGAATGGCAAGATCCACTGGGAATCCCCAGATTGGAATATCCCGTTTGAGAGGGTCAATGTCCACATGGATTATGCGGCATGCAGACGGTGGTCTATATTGCGCTGGCACCCATGGAACGTCGTGATCGACGATCAGAACGCAGTCAGCTCGGTGCAAATGGGAACCGGCCGAAAAACCGAGATGAAGAGGGTGACCAGAAGGAAAATTGACTCGGTGGCGCGACTCCACTACTGGTGCAGCCAGCGTCTCCGCGAGTCTAACCAGAGAGGCAGCAGCCTTGGGATTACGGCCCGCATAGGCTACAAGAATCAAAGGTCTATCGGCCTCGATCAGCCACTTTGCTGCCCGGGAGAGGCTGTCAGGGTCAACCGCCAGCGTCGAAATCGCCGGCGCACGATTGGCATCAACAATAGGGGTTTGCACGGTCTGCACAAGCACTTCCCTGGGGAGAGTCAAATATACCGGCCCAGCTGGCTCCGTCCGGGCTACCTGGAACGCACGCTGCACCGCTAAGTGAAGGTTTTCCCGGCAGGTCAGCTCGTAATGCCATTTAACATAACCGTGCACAATGCTCTCCTGGCTGAACTGCTCTTGTATCCAGTGGATATAGCTATCACGCCCACCTGGGAGACTGCCATCAACGGTGTACGGGGCCCTCCCCGCACAGACGACTACTCCGGCGCGGCCCCGCTGTGCGTTATGCAGGTTTGCGCCGATGTTCTGGGTCCCTACGTCAACGTGAACTAGGACTACCTGGGGCCTACCGCTGACCATGAAGTAGCCATGCGCGGCGGCCATAGCCACGGACTCGTGTAGACAGAGGATCAGTTCGGGCGACCGGCGCCCCTGGACTTTAAACTTTGCAATGGATTCCTGGATCGGCACAGTGTCGGTCCCGGGATTGATAAAGATGTAGTCGACAGCGCAAGCGTTCAGCGACTCGAGATACCCGTCGGCTACGTTGTCAACCCCAGGCGGCTGTTGTATTCCCAGGTTGAGATGCTGAAGTTCTGCATGGCTGTCCTCCGTTGACATGGTCTTGATCTCCTTGAGTTCTCTGTTGATTTTCTCTGCCAGCATCCTCACATGCGGTTCTTTCAAAATACTCATATGATGTCCCGGAATGGACTGGATTCCCACACACTCTGCAACGCTACTCCATTCCATATCCTCGCAGGACGGAATTAACCGCTGAGCTCTTGCCCGATAAAGGGTAATACGGCCGGGATATTTTTGAGGGGTATATCTTCTCAGCCACCGAATTATTTCCCGTAAGTTATCTATCGATTCTTCAGATACCTCGGTAGGGTTATAGGGTTTGCGGAGAAAAGTCTTTTTCATTTTATTGTTGGCAATCGTCCAATAATGGCTCAGCCAGAAGGGGAGCGTGTAATATAACCACCAAGGAAGGTTTCTCGCAAAGGCCCTTATCATTGCCGCTTCCCATGGTTTTGGTTTCTCCTTGGAACGATCCGGGCAAGAAGTATCAAGAATTCCGAGGAAGAGGACATTAAGGTTCATCATCTGAAGCTGCCTCGCCATCTCAAATGCCACAAGTCCACCGGATGAAAACCCGATCAGCATGAAAGGTCCATTAGGTATTTTCCCGCGTAATTCACTGACATACTGAAATGCTATTTCTTCTATGGACCGACAAAGTACATCTTCAGCACCCTCTAACCCGTAGACCGGTTGGTCCGGATCCAGGTATTTTGCAAGGTGACGATAGATTAACGTGCTACCCATGACATCAGCCACGCAAAAAAGCGGAGGGTTAGACCCCTTTGGCTGTATGGAAACCAGGGAGGATTGAGACTCCGGTTCTTGATAATTGGTGATTACGGCGGCAAGCTTTTCTACAGTGGGCGACTGAAAAATAGCAGAAAGAGGAATCCTTATCCCAAATTCTCTTTCTATCCTTCTGAAGAGCTGAACGACCATAAGAGAATGACCACCCATATCAAAGAACGAGTCTTCAATGCCCACGGTATCAATTTGGAGCAGCTCAGCCCAGATTCCCGCCAAGACCTCCTCAATCGCATCACGCGGAGCGACAAACGGGCGAGCAAGTGTCGGTCGTGTGCGCCACGGGCGGCTGGCGGTGAAGTGGGCAGCGAGCGCCGCATGATCGACCTTGCCGCTTGGCGCACGCGGGAACTTCTCCCGCATTACGAAGACAGAAGGGATCATGTGCTCAGGCAGTGTCTCAGAAAGAGAGCGCCTGAGATCGCTGACGGTTGGTGCTGGCAGACGAGCTGGCACGAGGTAGGCTACGAGACGCTTCTCCTCGGGTTCCGTTATCTGCTCGTGATTTCCCGTCTCGCCACTCCCTGTGGGTGTCAAGTTGTCGCTTTTGGCGTGGAGATGAAACCGCCCGGAAGGGTTATCCTCTACCGTCCCCAGCGCAAGAACAACTGCCTCTGTGAAGGTGCCCAAGTTGAGCAGGGCAGTTTCCACCTCAATTGGTTCGATCCGGTGCCCACGGACCTTCACCTGGAAGTCCTTCCTTCCCAGGTAGAAGAGACAGCCGTCTGAGCGCATCCGTCCCATATCCCCTGAGAGATAGATTCGCGCCTCTCCGCCGTTCGGATCGGGCAGGAATCGCTTCCGGGTCAATTCGGGTTGGCGCCAGTAGCCTAGTGAGAGGTAGCGGCTCTTGACAGCAATCTCCCCGACCTCGCCGGGACCGACCTTCTGTCCGTTCTCGTTGAGCAAGAAGATCTCTGTCCCTTCAGTTGGGTAGCCGACCGGAATAAGCGCGTCGGTGAACTGGGTTTGTTTATCGATGAAATAATGGCAGTCACTCCCCGTTTCCGTCGCGGCCAGATTAATCAGCATCAGGCATTGGGGTGAAAGATACCGGCGGTAAAGCTCAACATCGCTTCGGTAGACCGGTTCCCCTCCAAAGGTCACCAGGCGGAGCCGGGGGAACTGATCTTCCCCGGTGAGAGAATGTCTCCAATCTCGCAGAAGCCGCCGCCCATTGCTGATCGTGATCTCTTCTTGCTCAAACCACCGGGGCAGGTCTTCCAGTCCCACCGTCCGCAAATCCAATGGATGGAGCGACGCACCGTTCAGCAGAGCGGGGAAAATTCTCCGCAGTGATGCGCTAGAGCTACAGGGGTGTAACAGAGCCAGTCGATCATCCCGGCAAACATGGAAGCTGTTCGTAACCCGTAAGACTTCGAACAAAAGGTTTCGGTGGTTCTGGAGGACTCCCTTAGGGGTTCCTGTCGAACCCGAGGTATAGATAATGTTAACACCATAATCGGGTGAAATCGCAATAGCCGGATTCGTGGAGGAGTAATGAGAACTCGGCGTGTGTAGATTGATCCTTGGGATCTTTCGTGGCGTTAGTTCAGCTGCGGCAGACATATTCCGGGAGTCGGTGAGAATGAGGCTGGTCTGGGAATCCTCGATTATGTAGGAAAGACGAGGCCGTGGAAACCGGGGATCGAGAGGCACATATATCTTCCCTGCCTTCAACACCCCCATTATTGCAGCTACTACCCATGCACCCTGATCCAGTAACAACGCAACCGGTTCCTCGCCTTCGCCGTATTGTTCCAGAATGGCGTCCGCGATCCGGTTAGCTGCCTTGTTCAGCTCGGCGTACGTGAAACTGCGGTCATGACTTCGAACGGCAAGCCGGTCAGGGTATCGCAGCACCTGTTGCTCGAAGCGAGACGGGATTGACTGCTTGATATCCTCTAGGTCAAAGGGCTCAAAGTTATTCGTCGGTGTTACCAGTCGGGCCCTCTTCACTGGAGTGATATCGGAACCACTTGGGATGTCTAATTCTCTCCTTGCTGATTCCAAAATGCTATTAGACTGCGGAAGAGTTCTTTTTTTTGGTTCTTTTAGAGGTTATATTATAGAGTGAATAGTTGGGATATTGCAACTTTTTCTGATAATGCACAGCTTTTAATCAACAGGATAACTAAACGTCAGTCTTTAAGCGTACGCTTCACTAACGGTTTCTTTGCACCAATTGCCTCAGATAACTCGCACCTTGTCGCTTCAAGGTTTCAGTGTTGATTCCAGTCATCACCCCGCTTCGATATCCTGCTCCTTCTCTCGAACTGGCCTGACTGATACACCATGGGATCTATGCCGGCAAGAGCGATGGAGTTCTGACCTCCAAATAGTAAGTCTTTGATATCTGCCGAGGGTCATACAATCTTCAGTATCTCCATTACTGCTTTCTGGCAGTTCTCTGCCGCGAGCGGGATATTCCATTTGTCCCTGTCCCGGTCCTCCACGATATTGCTGATGCCCCGTATCTCGAGCATCGGGACTCCATACAAAGCGCAGATCTGTGCAACGGCAGCGCCTTCCATGTTCTCGCAGATGGCATGGTACTTCTTCTTGAGTTCGACGGCACGTCTCCTTGTCCCAGTGCATGTAGAGGTCGTAATGAAGGTGCCGGACTTGATGGGTGCAATACGCCCGCCAATCTTCAAAACTCTTTTCAGAAGTCTCTTGTCGAGCAAAAATTCATTGAAGAAGGTCTTCCTCCCCTTTCTTAGGAGCGGGATACCGACGAACTCGGTTCCATGGAAGCCATAACCTGTCTGAACCCCCTCATCGCCGTAAACCTCTTTTTCAGCGACTGCCACGTCACCAACCTCAAGTCCAGCGGAGGGATAGGCGCCTCCGATGCCGAAGAGGATTATGATATCAGGTGAGAATTCTTCGATCAGGATTGTTGCCGCATGTGCCGCGTTTGTCTTTCCCATGCCGGAGATGATATACGCGGTTTCTCTTAATCCGATGGTACCTCTGTAGAGTGTTCTGCCTGAAAGGGTCCTCTTTTTCCTAATGCGGTCAACGAGTACCTTCCCTTCTTCGAGGACTGATGATATAAGCCCAAGCATTCTGTCAGAAGCGTCTCAGACTTACTCCCTCAACTGTCCGCTTCCGAAGACGATGAACTTTGTGCAGGTGAGTTCCTCGAGTCCCATCGGGCCCCTCGCATGGATCTTGTCGGTCGATATCCCGATCTCGGCGCCGAGGCCGAACTGGAAGCCGTCATTCAGCCTCGTCGAGGCATTCACAAGGACTGCAGAGGAATCAACCTCCCTCAGGAACCTCATGGCCCTATCATAGTTCATCGTCACGATGGAATCTGTATGGGCTGAGCTGTATGTGGCGATATGGTCCATGGCCTCCTCCATATCCTTTACTACCTTCACATTGAGGATCAGATCGAGATATTCCCGGTAATAGTCCTCTTCTCTGACCTCGGTTATATCGGGATAGATCGAGAGCGTCCTGGGGCATCC